>JALOOY010000399.1 GCA_025454185.1 Thermodesulfobacteriota bacterium | reverse complement strand
ATCGCCCCGCCACCTCTTTTTGAACTCCTGGCGCTCCGCGGGGGTGGTCCTTTTTCGAGCCGGCACCGGAACGAGTCGGCGGCGGAAGGAACGGAAGCGGCGGTAGAACTGGATCTTCTTCTGGTTGATGCGCAGGTCCCGGGCCGTCACCTCGATTTCCGGGAGGCGTCCTTCCGTCTCCTGATAAGGGTAATGGGACCCCAGGTCCCAGACCTCATAGGCGAAATTGTCATTGACCGCGCCGCGCGCGGCCACCAGCAACTGGTAGAAATCCGGCGTCAAGGCACCCTGGACAAAGGCGTAATTACGGGCAAACTTCTTTAACACGGCCAGGGCCGGTTCCCGGACTTCTTCCCGGCTGTTCTTCCGGTGCCGGCGGACGGCCTCCTCGAGCAGGCCATCCCGGACCCGCAGCCGATCCAAATTACAGAAAGCCTGCCAGTCGCCGGTCTCCCGGGCCCGGGACCGCTCCTCTTCGTAACGTCGCTGCAGGAACGGCATTTCGGAGAGGATTTCCCGGCTGGAGCTCTCCTTGAGCCGGCCCAGCAATACGTCGGCTCGCTGACGCCGCCCCAGAGGCAGGGTTGGTTCCGCAACCAGCAGCCTCTTCAGGCCGGGGAAATGCGCCAGCCCCAAAACCACCATGACCCTGTCCGAATGACGGCTCAAATCCAGGATCTGGGCCGCCATGGTCCTTTCCCGGAGCAGGTCTTCCCCCTGGGCTTCTTCCCGGCCCCGTTCGGCCAGGAAGGCCTGACAATACGCATCGTAACCTACCTGGCTTACGGCATAGGAATCGGGCATGGGTTCCCGGTAGCCGGGATAGCCCTCCGTATCCCGGTCCACAAAAAAAACCGGGACCCCTTCCTCCCTGCCCAGCCGCAACGCTTCCACGATACCGTCCACCGGTTCGATTACCAGGTAAATATGCCGGCCCGTTTTTTCCTGGTAGACCACGGCCGAGAGCAGGGGCAGGCGCTCGACCGCCAGGGAGACCTTCTCCTGGAGGGTGGGCGGCAGCTCCACCGCCAGGGCCGTGGGCTGGAAGGCCCGAAAGCGGCGGTTCACCTCCAGGGCGAATTCCAGGCGGTTGTGGAGGATGGGTACGAGGTGAATATTGTTAAAAACAAAGGGGCTGGCTTGGTTTTTATCGTTCATTGGGTTATTGGGTTGGTTTCGTCTGCCTCAAATAATAATGAGTTCGACGAATTCAAAAACGAAATAACCAAATCGACCCAATAAACGAAATCAACCATTGAAAAAGCTGAGGGCCTTGTCTCCCAGGATCATTTCAATCGCCAGCCGCAGGGCCCGTTCCGGCCTTCCGGCAGGGAGGGTCGTCCTCAGGAGCCCGTCTTGCTCCAGGACCTTCAGGGCGTAGCGGGCGATGTTGATCCCGTCCCGGACGGTAAAACGCTCGTGGGCCTGATGGGCCAGTTGCAGAAAGCGCACCACGTAATCCAGGATGTCTTTGGGGGCGAAGGGCAGGTTCCGCTGCAGAATGAGCCGTTCCTCATCGGGCTCCGGGAAGTCGATGAAAATCTGGGGCTGGAGACGGGAGTGAATGTATTCGGGCAGTTCGAAGGTGCTGGCATCGTCGTTCATGGTGGCGCAGAAGCGGAATTCTCTGCGGGCCGGGATTTTCAAGCCCGTTACGATGGATTCTACGTAGCGGCGGTTGTCCAGCAGGGGCGCCAGAGAGGCCCAGGATTTCTCGCTCATCCGGTTGCCTTCGTCCAGGATCAGTACGCCCCCTTTCAGCATGGCCGTCACCACCGGGCTGGCCATATAGCGAATCCGGCCCTGTTCGGCGATGACCGGGGTGACGATGAGATCCTCGGGCCGGGTATCCATGGTGGCCTGAAAAAAATAAACCTCCCGCTCCAGGCGGCGGGCGGCGGCATAGGCCAGAGTGGTCTTTCCCACTCCGGGCTTCCCGACGATACGCGGATTGAGCGCCAGGTCCTTCTCCTCGATCACCAGCCAGGCCGCCAGGACCTGATCGATCAGGTCCGGACGCCCCACCCAGTCCAGGGGAAAGACATCCGGATGGCCCAAATGCAGGGTTACCCCATCGATGACTATGGTTTCCATAAGGTTTATTGTACACCCTCGGGGGGTTTAGGTCAATCTGACTACTTCGATGTTCGATGTTCGTCTTTTTTCTATATCGTCCGACTGTCCTCCCCAAACCTATCCCGACCGAATCCCTTTAAGGTAATCCTCCAGGCTTTTGAAAGGGGCCAGGGCCGGGCAGGAAAGGCGGGCCGTTTCCCAGTTGGCCTGATCGGTCAGCATGGGTTTGAAGAAGGGCCACTCCCGGCAGGGCCGGGGCTTGACCGGGTGAATGGTGCATTTCCCTTCGACGGCAAAATGGCAATAGCCGTCCTCTTCCCGGACATGAATATAGATCCGGCCGTTTTTAGCCAGGCAATATTTTTTAAGAAAAATCTCCCGGCTGATTTTTAAAAAATCCGCGATCCGCTCGATTTCCGCTTCGGCCAGATAAATGCCCCCTTCGCCCCGGCAGCAGGTGCCGCAGACCTGGCATTCGAAACGGGACATGGCTTCATCAAACAGCGATTGGTTCACCAATGATACCCCCCCGGCCCGGCCTTGACGGGCCGGCCCCCCGCGAAGCATGAAAAATAAACGTCATAGAGCAAAGCCCCGCGGAACGCGGGGTAGTGCCCCATTCCGCAATTCGATGTTGGACGTTCGATGTGGGATGTTGGACGTTCGTCTTTGAACTACATCCACTGGCCATAGCCGAAGATATTGAAATAGGGAAAGATGGAATCCTGAACGGCCCGGACCACCGCCTTGGCCTCCACATGGGCCCGCTGCCAGTGGGGCTCCTCTTCCCGGAAGTCTTCGTCACGCAGCCATTCGTCCTCGTATTGCAGCGGGCGCAGGACCTCCCGAAAATCGTCCGGCAGTCTTTCCTGCCCCAGTTCCCGGCCCAGCATAATCGACCAGGCCAGGGTCCAGGCCCGGGCCACATTGACGATATGGTACCCGCCGCCGCCCAGGGCCACCCAGGGGATTTTCAAGCCCTTGAAGAAACGTACAGCATGGCAAAAACCCTTGCTGGTCAGGCTGAGATTGGCCAGCGGATCGTTGTAAAAAGTGTCCACCCCCAGTTGGGTGACGATCACGTCGGGCCGGAACACCTGGAGCAGCGGCGGGACAATCTGGTCGAAGGCCCAGCTAAAAACGGCGTCG
>JALOOY010000398.1 GCA_025454185.1 Thermodesulfobacteriota bacterium | reverse complement strand
ATGAAAACCTCGAACCCTTTCTCCAGGAAAACCGGGAACAGACCGCTATGAACCGGGCTCTCCTGGACGCCTTCACCGAGATTCGCGACCGCCTGCAGGAAAAGGTGACTGGATGACGGCGGCATGAAGAAGGCTATCGGATTCAGTGCGGTAGCCCTGGTATTTTTTGCCGTGGCGGTTTTCCTGTTGATTCACTATACCCCCATCCAATATTATTTTTTCGAGAAGGAAAGCCCCCAGCGGCTGGCCCAGTTTATTCGGTCCTTCGGCATCATCGCTCCGCTGGTTTTCATGCTCGTTCAGATTTTTCAAATCCTTTTCGCGCCCATTCCCGGGGAGGTCACCGGCTTCCTGGGCGGATTTCTCTTCGGTAATTTTTTCGGGCTCCTTTACTCCACCATCGGCCTGAGCATTGGCTCCTGGCTGGCCTTCAGCTTTTCCCGCTGGGTGGGCCGGCCGGTGGTGGAGCGAATCGTCAAACCCTCGATCATCAACCGGTTCGATTACCTCATGGCCCACAAGGGGGCCTTTATCGCCTTCCTGCTGTTTTTATTTCCCGGCTTCCCGAAAGACTACCTCTGTTACATTCTCGGCCTGGGACACATGCGGCTGCTGGAGTTCATGATCATCTCCACGGCGGGCCGTTTTTTTGGCACGGCCCTGTTGACCTGGCAGGGGAACCTGGCCCGGGAGAAGAACTACCTGGTCCTGGGGATCGTGATCGGAGTCTCCCTGCTGTTGATCCTGCTGGTATTCCTGCTCCGTTCCCGCATCGAGGCCTACATCCGGCGCATGCACCAGCATCACCAGCATCCCCATGAGTGATCCCCGGCCCGTGGGACCCGGGGGATATACGAAATAGTGGGGCCACTCCAGAGGACGAAGCGGTCCCTAGGCTTCATCCGGCCAATTAGGGGGCCGGGCCTGTTTTCCGTAAGATCACCAGGTCCATTTTTTTTTCCGAAGACGGATTAATCAAAGGGATGACCTGCTCCACTTTCACCTGCTGTTGCTCCAGAAAGGTTGCCAGCCCCAGGGCTTCATCCGGCCAGTCCGGGCCCTTCAATAAAAGCAGGCGCCGGCCTGTCCCCCAGTAAGGAGCGACCGCTCTCAGGACCCCCGCCAGATTGACCCCCCGGCAGAGGAATGCATCCCAGGGGTCGTTCGGCTCGACCGGGAACGGTTCTTTTCCCAGAAATACCGCAAAGACGTGGACGCCGGACAACCCCAGCCGGCGCAGGGCTTCCTTCAAGAAACTGGTCTTCTTGGCGGTGGCCTCCGCCAGGTCCAGGGAAAGGGTTGGCCGAGCGATCTTGAGGGGCAGGCCGGGAACCCCGGCGCCGGAGCCGATATCAAGCAGACGGCCGGTTTCCGGGAGATGGGGCAGGAGAAGGAGAGATTCCAGGAAGTGGCGGGAAATGATTTCCGCCGGAGTGCGCAGGGCGGTCAGGTTGATTCTCCGGTTCCATTTCAGGAGGAGGTCGAGGTAGGTCAGGAACTGCTCAACCTGCACCGCGGTGAGCTCCAGGCCGAGGGCGCGAGTGCCGCGCTCGAGCAGGGTGCGGGCCTCCTCTACATCGAAGCGCTGTTCTGAATTGTTGGTCGGTTTGAAAGGCATGGCTGCTGGGGAAAGCTTGAAATGCCCGAGGCCCCTTCACCCCCATCCCTTTCCCCCCAAAGGGGGGCGAGGGAGCCCGAGGGTGAAAGTTCAATAATCATTGGTTTCTATCTTCTTTTCGTATTAACCGGCAACCAGGTCACTTCCCAATGCAGAAGCGGCTGAAGATCTCCTCCAGGACGTCGTCGGGGGTGGATCTGCCGATCAGGCTGCCCAGTTCATCCAGGGCCTGCTGGAGGTAGAGGGCTAGGAATTCCGGTGAAACCCCCTGCTCCATTTCCTCCCGCGCCTGCTGCAGGGCCTCCCGGGCTTTTTCTAAAATTATTTTCTGACGGAGGGTAGGTACCAGGGTCGGAACGGTTTCCCGGGGATGGCCCTGAAAAAACCATTCCCCCACCCGGTCCTTCAAGTCTTCCAGCCCGGCTCCCGTCCGGGCCGACAGGGTCAAGAATACGGTCTGGGGAAAGACGGCGGAGAGTTCCTTTTCCTCTACGGCAAGAGGCAGATCCGCTTTGTTGAGCAGCACCCAATGGGGTCGGTCCCGGATCTCTTCGTACAAGCGCCGGTCCCGTTCATCGAGCGGCTCCGAGCGGTCGATCAGGAAGAGCAGGAGTTGGGCCTCCGCGATCTTTTGCCGGGTCCGGGCCATGCCGGCCTGTTCCACTGTATCTGCGGAAGGATGCAGGCCGGCCGTGTCGATGAGCCGGAAGGGGACGCCGCCCAGGAGCAGGGTTTCTTCAATGGTGTCCCGGGTGGTCCCTGGAACCGGGGTCACCAGTGCCCGTTCTTCCCGGAGGAGCCGGTTGAGCAGGCTGGATTTCCCCACGTTGGGTTTGCCGACGATTACCAGGGAGACCCCTTCCCGATAGGGGCGGCCTTCCTCGTAGGCCCGGATCAGATTTTCCAGGGGCCGGAGGATCCGCCCCCCCAATTCCTCCAGCCAGGCGGCCGGATCGATAATCTCCAGCTCTTCTTCGGGGAAATCGATGGCGGCCTCCAGTTGAGCCAGGAGGGAAAGCAGGGCTTCCCGCAAGGCCTCGATTTTTTCCAGCAACTCCCCTTGGAGCAGCCGGGCGGCCTGGGTCAGGGCCTGGTCGGATTTGGCCTGGATGAGGTCGATGACGCCCTCCGCCTGGGTCAGGTCGATCCGCCCGTTCAGGAAGGCCCGCAGCGTAAATTCCCCCGGTTCGGCCAGGCGGGCTCCTGCCCGTACCAGGAGTTCGAGGATTTTCTTCATAACCAGGGGACCGCTGTGGCAATTGATTTCCACCACGTCCTCCCGGGTATAGGTCCGAGGGGCCCGCATCCAGGTCAGCAGGACCTCGTCCAAGACTTCCAGACTCCGGGGATCGCGGATTTCGCCCAGGAGCAGACGGTGGGTTTTCAGGGATGGGGAGGCGCTCCGAGGGGTGAAAATAACCTGGGCTGTTTCCAGGGCGCGGGGGCCGCTCAAACGGATAATGCCGATGCCGCCCTCTCCCGACGGGGTGGACAGGGCGGCAATGGTGTCGTGGGTAACCATCGGAAAGGTCAATTCGAGCGTGAATCGGGAACCAGGACTTAGATCATTCTTCCTGGACGGGCGGTTCGGGTGCCGTTTCCTTTTTGTTGAT
>JALOOY010000397.1 GCA_025454185.1 Thermodesulfobacteriota bacterium | reverse complement strand
CCGGGGTTCGAATTTCCCGAACAGGGTCCCGGAAATGGTGCTGTCCTTCTCCTGGGTCTTCACCTTCAAGGTGATCAGGTTGATGAAGTCGTTGGCGGTTTCGCTTTTCGATTCCGTAATTTTGATGCCCCGTTCCTTGGCCAGCAAAGGCGCGTTCACGAAATTGACTACGTCCCGCAGGGCCGGGGTCAACAGCCCTTTCAACAGGGATACGGTCATGGGCTGGGTGTCGAACTGGGATACCTCCCCCAGGTATTCGATGGCCACCTCGGTGGGGGCCCCCTGGAGGATCTGGGCCTGGAAGGCCCCCAGGCGCTCGGCCAGGGTCAGGTAGGGTTTGACCTGCTCCAACAGGTTGGCGCTCACCGAAGGAACGTTTACCGCGTTGCGGATCACGCCGTTGAGCAGGTAGTCGACGATCTGCTCGGCCACGGCCAGGGCCACGTTTTCCTGGGCCTCTTTGGTGGAGGCCCCCAGGTGGGGGGTGCAGACAAAGTTGTCGAGCGTCATGAGCGGCGAGTCTCCGGGGGGCTCTTTCTCGAAGACATCCAGGGCGGCGGCGGCCAGTGGTCCCTCGGTCAGGGCCTGGTACAGGTCCTGTTCGTTCACTACCCCGCCCCGGGAGCAGTTGACCAGCATGGCCCCCTTTTTCATCTTTCCGAAGGCCTGGGCGTTGATCATGCCCAGGGTGTCCTTGGTTTTCGGCACGTGGATGGTGATGAAATCGGCCCGTTTGTATAATTCATCCAGGGTGACGGCCTCGATCCCCTGTTTGGAGATCATGTCGGCCTGGATGAAGGGATCGAAGGCGATCACTTTCATTCTTAAACCCTTGGCCCGGTCGGCCACGATGCTGCCGATTTTGCCGATACCGATGATTCCCAGGGTCTTGTTGAACAGCTCCCGGCCCTGAAATTTTTTCTTTTCCCATTTCAAGGCCTTCATGGAGGCGGTGGCCTGGGGGATCATGCGGGTCATGGACATGATCAGGGACATGGTGTGCTCGGCCGTGGTGATGGTATTGCCCTCCGGGGTGTTCATGACCACGATCCCCCGCTGGGAGGCGGCCGGGATGTCCACGTTGTCCAGGCCGATGCCGGCCCGGCCGATGACCTTGAGTTTCTTGGCGGCGCCGATGATGTCGGCCGTCACCTTGGTGGCGCTGCGGATAGCCAGGCCGTCGTAATCCTTGATGATGGCCTTCAGCTCTTCGGGCGGCAGGCCGGTCTTGACGTCCACCGTAATGCCCTTGGCCTTCTTGAAGATCTCGATCCCTTTTTCCGACATGTTGTCACTGACCAGAACTTTCATCTCGCTTCCCCCTCTTATTGAAAATGGATTCTGTGTTTCCGGTCCTCGCCCCGACTCCGTTTCGCGGAGGGGCTGCCTTGGGCTGGGGGCCAGTCGTCAGGGCCGATACGGCCCTAATCATTGAAAGATTGGTAAAAAGTTAGTAGAAGATATTCCTATCAAGTGAATTTTTATTTGTCAATGGATTTCAAAAAAAGGAGCGGCCATGGAAATCAATGATTTTCAGGACATTCTCTACGAGAAGGAGCCGGAAACAGGGATCGTCACCATCACCTTCAATCGGCCGGAGCGGAAAAATGCCTTGAGCCTGGTCACCTTCCTGGAACTGGCCCAAGCCCTGGAGGTCATGAGCGCTGACCCGGAGGCCCGGGTCCTGATCCTCACCGGCCGGGGAGAGGCCTTTTCCTCGGGGGGCTATTTCAACCTGGCCTTCATGCAGAGCCTGCCGCCGGAGGTGCTTAGCCGGATCGACGTGACCGATATCGCCCAGAAGAAGATCTGCCTTAAATTCTGGGAATTCGATAAGCCGGTCATCGCCGCCATCAACGGTCTGGCCATCGGCGCCGGCTTCACCCTGCCCCTGGCCTGCGCCGACCTGATCTACCTGGCCGAGGAGGCCTATATCAAGTTTCCCTTCACCCAGATCGGCGTCATTCAGGAATTCGCCTGCTCCTACCTTTTGCCCAGACTGCTCGGGTTCCAGAAGGCCAAGGAACTGCTCTTTTTCCCGGAAAAGATCCCCGCCGCCCGGGCGTTGGAACTGGGGCTGGTCAACGGCGTGGTGCCCGGGGCTGACCTGATGGCCTTCGTCCGGGAAAAGGCCCGGCGTCTGGTCCCGCCCCAGGGGGCCGCCCTGGCCCTGCGCCTGGCCAAGCAGGCCCTCCACAAGCCGTTGATCGGGGAAATATCCGCCGCCCTGGACCAGGAGAACCTGGGACTCAACCAGGCCTTCGGCAGCGAGGATTTTTTCGAGGCGCTGACGGCGCGTCTGGAGAAGCGGGAGCCGAGGTTTAAGGGGAGGTAAGCCCTAAAGCGAATTCATTGACATATATTAAGAATTTAGTAGAATTTGGTTTATTGTTTGCTTCGTACCGGGCACCGACCTTTATTCGGAAAGGACGAAAAAATGGAAACAACCGATCAACTGGCAAAGAAAGCTATGGGACTCAACCCAACAGAACGAATTCGGTTGGTTGAGGCAATATTAGGCAGCCTGGACAAACCGGATCTTGAGATCGAAAAAAAATGGATTGCTGAGTCGGAGGCACGTTATCAAGCCTATAAGAAAGGCGAACTTGCGGCGGTTGATTGGGAAGAGGAAAAAAAGAGGTATAGTCGTTGAAAGTTCGGCTCATATCAACCGCCAACCTGGAGTTGGGGGAGGCGGTCCGGTGTTATGACCACCAGATGCTCGGTTTGGGTGATCGTTTTTATCAGGAGGTAT
Source organism: Thermodesulfobacteriota bacterium (assembly GCA_025454185.1). Classification (GTDB taxonomy): domain Bacteria; phylum Desulfobacterota; class RBG-13-43-22; order RBG-13-43-22; family RBG-13-43-22; genus JACRCK01. The sequence continues at coordinate 476 of JALOOY010000397.1, read as the reverse complement.
CTACAAGAATTAATGCCTTCCCCCTGGCAATCCAGGCCAAACATGAGGAGGTCCTGCAGTTTATAAAGCTAAACCGCCTGAGGGGCAAGGGACTCGGCTACATCGATGTCCCTCTCTCGGCCTCCGCCGTATTAACCGGTGTGCCCCTGTGGACCCATGACCTGAGGTAAGGGGACATCCTATGACAGAAGCTTTACCCAATTAGATCCGCGCCCCGCTCCTCCAGCAGTTCTCTGAGAACCGAGCGATGGCATCGGTTTTCATTTTCACAGTAGCAGCCAAGGGACATATGGGTCTGGTGCGAAAGGGCGGCCAATAGATCCAGGACCCGGCGGGCCTCCGGTTTTTTCATTTCCTCCCGGAACTTGCGCTTAAAAGCAACCCAAGACCGGTCGTCTCCTACCTTTCTTCCTTCCTGGAGCAGGTCCTCGCTGGGAGAGAGGTTCGGAAGCCAGACATCATAAAAGTCTCGCCCG
>JALOOY010000396.1 GCA_025454185.1 Thermodesulfobacteriota bacterium | reverse complement strand
TGGTGGAGATCATGGCCGACCTTTCCGCGCAAGGTCTGCCGGCCAGCGAAGCCACAGCGGAAGAAATCATAGATCGTCTGGAAGCCCAAAAAAATTACATACCGTCGTCGGATCGGGTCCGTCGAGAATATGCCTATACCCTCTTGCGGGAGTACCGCACCTACCTCCAAGACAGGGGAAGCAACCTGAAGTAGTGAATTTTAACTTTTAAATTGATTCCCTTTCAAAAATATCTGCATCCTTTCTGTCAGTTGGTAATGCGGGCCTGCCGGGGAGAAACATTCACTTTGACACCGGAGGCCTCTACCTGCTTCGTATTTGGAAGTCATCAAGACCAAATTACCGAAATCCGACTTTGGAGGTAAAGCAATCGGGCCGTGGTCCCCGGCCTTTCTTTCCTGCCCCCTGACCCTTAAAAAACATTCGGATGCCTCGGCCGATGCGCTTGACAAGGATTAGTAAAAGCGTTTATTATCATTTAGTTATGAAGAGGTTTGGGTTTCTTCGGATAACGGACCAAGGGCTTTATATATGAATGCAGATGATCTCATCCAAATCAATATTGCCGGCCGGATGATCGGCATCCTCGGGTTTAAGACAGTCTTGGAGGAAATAGGTCCTAACCTGGCTCAGGCGGACGATGACCTCCTAAGCAACGAATTATTGGTCCGTCTTTCTAAAAATAATTATATACCCGAAACCGTCAAGGCGGATTATGGGAAGGCCCTGGTCCGGGAATTCCGCAGACAGTTGGGGCAGCCCGTCCCCGAAGAAAAGCCTTCCGGGCTGGTGATCAAGGTCCTCGGCCAGGGCTGCAACAACTGCCGGGAGTTGACCCGGCGCATCATGGACGTCATGGGCGAATTGAACCTGGCGGGCGACCTGGAACACGTTACCGACATCAAGGCCATAGCCCAATACGGGGTCCTGGGCAGCCCGGGGCTGATCATCAACGGCCAGGTCAAAGCCGTGGGGTCCGTACCGAGCAAGAAGCAGCTCGCCGACTGGCTGCAACAGGCTGGGGTTTGAACCATCGCCAAGAAGATCGTGCTGACTTTCAGCGAAGAGGAAATCCAAGAATGGAAAACAAAAATGCTGCTCAACGGCTACCGTAAAGAGATCTTCCGGCCGGAGTGCAATCCGAGCTTTCAGTCCCTGCACTGCATCGCCTGGCTGGACGATGACATCGAGGCCGTGCTGCCATACCTGAACGCGCGATTGGGGGGTGACGAGTATTATCAGGACCCGCCGGCCGTCACTTTTCGGCCCCAGGGCAAGCTGATCACGGTCCATCCGCAAAAGATCGCCGTCAATGCCCTGCGGGACGAGGAGGAGGCCGACAAGATCCTGGAGTGGTTGAAACGGGAAATCAACGAGGCCTGGGAAAAGCGGGCCGAGACGGTGCCCAGCACCGAGAGCGCCCCCAAACCCAGGCTGCTCGATATTCTCAAAATGCTGCCCCGGACCAACTGTGGCCAGTGCGGGGAGCCCACCTGCATGGTTTTTGCCGTTCGGGTCACCGAAGGAGTCAAGGGGCCGGAGGGTTGTCCGCCCCTAACCGACCAAGAAAGGGGTAAACTTCGAGCATATCTAAGCCCTTTTCGGTTGGATTTTTGATTGGAGAACCATGAAAATTGCAGTCCTGGGAACCGGCTGCGCCCGGTGTAACACCACCGAAGAGATCGTGAAACAGGCCGTGCTCGATGCCGGAGTTGAAGCGGAAGTGGTCAAAGTAAAGGACATCCGGGAGATCGCCAAATACGGCGTTATGGTCACACCGGCTGTGGTGATTGACGGAGAGTTGAAATCGGTGGGGAAAATCCCCGACCTGGACGAAGTCCTGGAGTGGCTAAAATAAAGCTTATGTAGGGGAGGGGTTAATCCCCTCCCGCACTCAGGAGGTCCTGTTACCCAATCCTGGTAAATAAAGAACCCATTTTTATTGGTGGTTGAACGACGCGGCTCCCAGTTTGCAGAGAAAGGCCGAATCATGCTTCAAAAAAGATTATCCTTTATTCTGATTTTACCAACCGCTCTGATCCTTTCCCTGGCCCCTCTCTATCTTTTCGGGGAAGGAAAGAAGGGTGAAATCGGTTCTCTAAAGGAATTGATCGACCGCTACGATTCCTCCCGCTGTAAGGAATGCCATGGCGAGATCTATGCCCAGTGGGAAAAATCCCATCATGCCCGGCCCCTCATGGGCCTGGACGGCTGGATCTTTATGTCCCTGTACCTGAAGGAGGGGGTCCTGTCGGTCAAGTCCCCCGGCCAGGCCACCAAAGCCAACTTCCCCTGCGCCAAGTGCCATCTACCCCAACTGTTCAAGGCCACGGATTCCGTAGCCGCCGAACTGGCCGCCGCCGTCCTGCGGGACGACAAAAAGACCGTCAGCCGGTTGAATATCGGCTGCCTGGTCTGCCACCAGGAGAAGGCCGTAGTCCACGGCCGGCCGGAAAAGACGGCCATTTACGGCACCCGGGAAGTCAAGGACCACGAGGGCCTCCCGGTAAAGAAAAGCCCCCTGCTCAAGGACCCCCTTTTCTGCGGCCAGTGCCACGGCCTGGGACCCAACCTCGAATTCGAAAATCCGGTCCAGTGCGCCACCTTGTACGGCAGCTATCTCCATGCCTACCTGCCCAACGGGGGGTCCCGGACCTGCCAGGATTGCCACATGCCCGGGAAAGACCATACCAGCCTGCCCAATTTCAATGACCGGGCCGGCACCTCGGCCCACCTCCGGGAGGCCCTGCCCCTCGAGGTGGAAACCCTCGGCTATGTCTTCCAGTTCGAGCCGGGGAAATATCACCCCCTGGCGGTAGTTAAAACCCGGATCACCAACAAGGCCGGCCACCGCATCCCGGACGGCTGACCCACCCGCACCCGGGTGGTCCTGGATGTGACCGCTACTGCCCCCGACGGGAAGAAACTCTTCGAAGCATCAAAATTCTATATGCCTCAGCGCGACACCAGCATCCAGCCCTTCCGGCCCAAGGAGGAGACCTTTGAAATCCCGATTCCCCCAGGGACCAAGGAAGTGAACGTGGCAGTCCGATTGACCTATCAGCCCCGCCCGGGGAATGTCTATTCCGTCCACAGCATCGACCGGAAGGTTGCCATTTCACCCTAATAAACCGCGCCCTCAGGGCACGGTTTATTAGGGTAAACCGATCAGGCTGCCGCCTGATCGGGCAACTCCCAGCCGGGGAATACCAAAATCCCGGGGCGGTGAAAAAAATTTTAAAAAAGCTAAAGTTCTACAATTATGATAAAATAGTTTTCCTATGCTGGGCCTCCGGGAATTGATTATCCTGCTTGTCCTTTTTCCCTTTCTCGCCGGGGGCCTGCTCTCTTTTTTCCCCAATAGAAAAATCCACACCTTCGGGGTCATGGCCAGCGGTACCCTCCTGGGCCTGGGGGCCTTTTTATTGATTCCCCGGGTCCCCTTTTCGTTTTCCCCGGACCTGCCCGGACCGCTGGTCCCGGCAGCCCTGGTGGAAGCTGCCGATGCCTTCCTGCTCCTGCTCTTCCTTTACTACGGGTTCAAGCATCGCCGCCCGCTGATCCAACTGCTTTCCGGGACCCAACTTTTGCTGTTGCTGTTCATCCCTTTCTATTGGCCTGCCCCGGCCTCGGGCCATCCCGTCTTCTTTGGCGACCGTCTCTCCCTGCTCCTGGTCCTGATCATCTCCCTGATCGGGCCGCTGATCGTCTGGCAGGCCCTGCCCTATCTGGAGAACCACGAAAGGCATCTACAATTAAAGGCTACGCGGCGGCACCGTTTCTTCCCGGTGCTCCTCCTTTTTCTGGGGGCCATGAACGGGCTGGTCCTCTCCAATGACCTGCGGGTTTTCTATTTTTTCTTCGAGGTCACCACCCTTTGCTCGTTTTGGCTGATCGGGCACGACCGGACGGCGGAGTCCGTCAACAAGGCCCTGCGCGCCCTCTGGATGAACAGCCTGGCCGGGCTCATTTTGCTGCTGGCCCTGGCCGCCTGCCTGCAGAACTACGAAACCTTACATCTCCAGGAAATCATCCGGGGAAGTTCGGCCGGCGCCTGGGGACTCCTGCCCCTGGCCCTCCTGTGTCTCTCCGGCCTCATCAAATCAGCCCAATTCCCTTTTCAAAACTGGCTCCTGGGAGCCATGGTGGCCCCCACCCCGGTCTCGGCCCTGCTCCACTCCAGCACCATGGTTAAAATCGGGGTCTATCTGGTCTTGCGCCTGACCCCGGCCTTGCAGGGGACCTTGCTTAGCCTGGGCCTGGCTGTTTTCGGCGCCTTTTCCTTTCTGGCCGCCGCCGCCCTAGCCGTAGGCCAGAGCAACGGGAAAAAGGTCCTGGCCTATTCCACCATCAGCAACCTGGGGTTGATGTTTGCCTTGGCCGGGCTGAATACCCCGGAGGCCCTGAGCGCCGCGCTGCTTCTGGTCCTCTTCCATGCCCTGACCAAGGCCCTGCTGTTCCTTGGCGTCGGGGTGATTGAACAGCGCCTGGACAGCCGCGATATCGAAGACATGCGCGGCCTCTACGCCCGCACTCCTCTGACGGCCCTGATTATGGTTTTAGGGATCCTGATGATGATCATGCCCCCCTTCGGATTGGTGCTGGGCAAATGGATGGCCCTGGAAGCCGCCACCCGAAACCTGCCGGTCGTGCTTCTGCTCGCCGCCGGCAGCGCCCTGACCGTCATGTATTGGGCTCGCTGGGCCGGAACCCTCCTGTCCCAGCCCTTTTCCGGACCATTTTCTCCGGAAAAACAGCCGTTTCTCACCTGGACCGCCCTGACCGCCCTCGGCCTGGGCGGTCTTTTCCTGGGGGTAAGCGCCCCCTGGCTTTATTCCTGGCTGCTAACCGGGGCTATCGTTCCGGAAATCCAACTGCCTTATACCCAACGTGGAGGGGGGCTGTATAATTCCTATGGCGCCTTTGCGGTTTTGCCCTTGTCTCTGGTCGCCCTGCTCGGTCTCGGGGCTTCCATCTTCTTTATGCGCTGGGCGCGAAAAGGGAACCTCGTTTCCCCCTATCTGGGCGGCCTGGAGACCGAAAACCCAGGAATTTTTAGGGGCCCGCTGAACCGTCCTCGGCAGGCCGGAGCAAAAAACTATTACCTGTCCACCCTGTTCAACGAAAGGCGTTTTGTCTTTTGGTTCAATCTGACGGCGGTCGGACTGTGGCTATTGATCCTGGCCGGCGGTTGGTGATGGGCCGGATCTTCTACACCGCTCTCGGCCTCCTGGCGGCCCCTTTCCTGGGCGGCCTCCTGGTCGGACTGGATCGGATACTTACCGCCCGCCTGCAATCCCGGATAGGTCCTCCCCTTTTCCAGCCTTTTTATGACCTGGGCAAACTCTGGGGCAAGTCCCGGACCCTCGTCAATCCCTGGCAGGCCTTTGGCGTCCATGGCTATCTGGCCGCCGCCTCCATCGCCCTGGCCCTCTTCGGGCTGCAATCCGACCTGCTGCTCATCCTTTTCGTTCAGGCTGTGGGCACCCTGTTCCTGGTAATCGGAGCCCTGGCTTCCGGTTCTCCCTACAGCCAGATCGGGGCCCATCGGGAGCTGCTCCAGGTCCTGGCCTATGAACCGCTCCTGTTGCTGGTGCCGGCCGGTATCTACCTGGAGACGCACAGCTTCAGGATCGTCGATCTCTATCAAGGGGGGCAACCCCTTTTGTTCCGGCTGCCGCTGCTGTTTCTGGTCCTGCCCCTGGTCCTGACCATCAAGCTGCGCAAATCCCCCTTCGACTTCTCCGCCTCTCACCAGACCCACCAGGAACTGGTACGGGGGATCCTGACCGACTATTCCGGTCCTTATCTGTGTTTGATCGAAGTGGCCCACTACTTCGAGATGGTCCTCATTTTGGGGATCTGTTCCCTTTTCTGGACGCCCGGCTGGGCGGGGCAGATCCTGTTGCCGGCCGCTGCCTTTCTTGTGACGATCCTGATCGATAACTCCTCGGCGCGGCTGAACTGGCGCTGGCTGTGGGGGGCGGCCTGGGGGATCGGATTGCCCCTGTGCCTTTTGAATATGATCTGGATTGTTTGGGGGTATTGAAGATTTATTTTCGCCGCGGACCCACGCGGACAAAAACCTGAAAAATGGGATTCATTAAATCATTTATAGCCAAGGCCCGCGGGAAATCACCCTGGCTGCTCCATTACGACTGCGGGAGCTGCAACGGCTGCGACATCGAGGTCCT
>JALOOY010000395.1 GCA_025454185.1 Thermodesulfobacteriota bacterium | reverse complement strand
CCTCCACCTTTGAGATTTGGGCGGCCTTACTGCACGGCGGCACCCTGATCATTTTCCCCCAGGACATACCCGATCTGGAGCGCCTGGAGCGGGTGATGGACGAACAGCGGATCACTTTGCTCTGGCTCAATGGTTCCCTGTTCAACCTCGTCATGGACGAACGCCCCGGCCTTTTGCGGCCCGTCCGTCAGCTCCTGATCGGCGGGGAGGCCCTATCCGTTGTTCATGTACGACGCGCGCAGGCCCTGTTGCCCGAAATCCGTATCGTCAACGGCTACGGGCCGACTGAAAATACCACCTTCTCCTGCTGCTACCCGATTCCCAATCCCCTGCCGGAGGACCTGAGTTCCATTCCGATTGGCCGCCCGCTCGCCAACAGCAGCGCCTATGTGCTTGACGACCACCTACGGTTCACAGCGCCGGGGGTGAGCGGAGAGATCTTCCTGGGGGGAGACGGGGTCGCCCGCGGGTATCGGGGCCGTCCCGAGTTGACCGCCGAGCGTTTCCTTCCCGATCCCTTTGCGCCCCAGGCCGGCGGGCTCTTGTACCGCAGTGGCGACCTGGGGGCTATCCTTCCCGATGGAACGATCCAGTTCCGCGGCCGCCGGGATGACCAGATGAAAATCCGCGGCTTTCGCATCGAGCCCGGAGAAGTGGAACATGTCCTTGGTAAAGTGCCCGGGGTTCGCACGGGTGCCGTAGTCGCCCAGCCCCACCCCTGGAGAGGCCAAAGGCTCGTGGCCTTCGTGGTGCCTGCCGATCCCTTACTGGATACCGCTACCCTGCGGGATAGCCTGCGCCGGCAATTGCCCGGGCACATGGTTCCGGACGAATTCATTCTTCTTGACGAGCTGCCGCGGACCCCCCACGGCAAGACGGACCGCAAGGCACTGACCAATACGGTTCCGGGGGCTGCCGCGGCAAAGGACCATTTCCGGAGTTCCCCTGCGACTATCCTGGAAAGCCGGGTCCTTGGCGTATTTCAGGAAATTTTGGGCCGCCGGGAAATCGGCCTTCACGACAACTTTTTTACCAGTGGCGGCCATTCACTCCTGGCCATTCGCCTGATCGGACGCCTTAATGAGCAGCTTTCCCTGAACATCGATCTTCGCCGGCTGTACCGTAACCCGACGGTCGCCGGTTTGTGCGCCGCCTTGAACGAGGTTCAGGACGGTCTCCCTCCGGCCGTGGAGAGCGAATATCTATTGCCAATGGGCGAGGCCGGCAGCGGGCGTCCTGTTTTTTTTGTGGCGGGGGGCGATGGGGGCCCCCTGACGATGGAGGTGTACAGGGGGCTCGCGAACTATGTCCCTGACCGGCCGTTTTGGGGCCTCTGCTCAACACGCAGCGACGGTTCCGGCCGCATGTTGCAGCCCGACGTAAAGCGGCTGGCCAAGGAATTTGTCAAGGAAATCAAGCGGATCCAACCGCAGGGTGCTTACGATCTTGCCGGGGAATGCATCGGCGGCATCATGGCCTATGAAGTGGCCCGTCAACTGCTGGCCCTTGGTGATCGGGTCCGCCGACTCGTGTTGCTGGACACTCGTTTTCCCAACAGACGCCAATATCTGCGTGCGCTGCTTCGCGGCCTGTGTGCGCGCCTTCGCCATCATTTGTATCGGGTCCTTTCCTTCCGCCGAGACGAACCCGGACGGGTGGGCAAGCGGATTTACGGCTTCGTTTCCGGCCTGCTTCCCTTTACGGAGTGGGAGGCCGCCCGCCAATTTGATCCTCTTTTCATCGTTTTTTTTAAAAGGATCTTACGGTACCGGGCCAAACCGTATGGCGGTCAGGTCCATCTGATCCTGTCCCAACAAATGACCGGCGGCGGCCTGGAAGCCGACTGGGGGCGCGTAGCCCGGGGAGGCCTCTCGGTTATCCCCGTTCCCGGGAACCATGAGTCCTACATTAGAACGCATATCGATGAGACGGCTATCGCCTTCCGCGATATTCTGGCCGACCCGGATTGAGGACACCGGGAGCGGAAGTTTCCGTCCTTGGTGGAATGCTTGCGCCGGCCGGAACAAGGCGGAACACCGGGATGAAGGGTCCCCGAGACCGGACTCAAAATACCTTTTCGCTGAGGATAATCTCGGAGCAGGGAATATTGGCAGCCACATGACACAGATAGTCGTCGCCCATCTTTATTTCGCGTATAAACCAGCGCCGACCATCCAGTGTAGCGGTTTCTCCGTTTAAGGCTACGTCCAGGGGGGAAAGGGATAGGCCCCGGCCATCCGCTTTCAGGACGCTTTCTTTAGCCGTCCATAGTCTATAGAATTCCCGGAGAGGCTCATTGGCGGCGGTGACGGCGGTCCACTCCTTTCGAGTAAACCAGGCCTGGAAGTCCGGCAGGTCGGTCGGCTTGAACCTTTCCAGATCAATTCCAACACGCCCCTGGGCGGTTAAGACGCACACAGCGCCCCCTGCGGAATGGGAGATATTGAAATCGATTGCTCCGTCCAGGTAGGGTCTGCCATAATCATCCCGGCGTAATTTGTCGAGGCGGACAGGCCGCCCCCCGGCCTCCTGAAGTCCCTCCAGGAGCAATAACTGCCCGAGCAGGACCGCTTGACTATCCTGCCACCGTCGGTACTTGTTGATGCTTAACCGGATCGAAACGGGCAACAAGCGCAGATAGCGTTCGATCGCCCGCCCGGGGAGTCGTTGGTGAAAAAGGGAATGAAGAACGCGGAGCATAGGGTTTAAAAAAATTTACCAGTACCCCGACGATGTTATTTTCTCTCTCCCCCCTATGGTCAACTCCATCCCATCCTCCAATATCTCCAGCGGCGCCTCCCGGATGGCGGCCAGTTCTTTTTCGATGGTCCGGCGGTAGGGCGGCTTGGGGTGACAGATGAAAATTTTTTCCGGGATCACCGGCATCTTGGCGATTTCCTGGCGGAGCAGGGCCGGGGTCAGATGGCCGGAAACGTGGGCCAAACGGGCCTGGGCATTGGGGAAAGAGACCTCGACGATCAGGGCCTGCACCCGGTGACCGGCCATGCGCCTCCAGATGTCGTCCGTCGGTCCGGAATCGCCGGTGTAGACCACGGCCGTTCCGGCCTTGTCTTCCACCAGGTAGCCGTAGGCGGGCACCACATGGCTGACCCGGGCGGCGTAGACCCGGTATCCTCTTATAGCCAGCGGGGTCCGGGGGGTGATTTCCTCGAAGCGCAGCACCGGGTGTTCCGGGCTGGGGATGCGGGTAAAGTCGGGCCAGATGCGGTTATTGAAGATGTGG
>JALOOY010000394.1 GCA_025454185.1 Thermodesulfobacteriota bacterium | reverse complement strand
GGTATGCGGTTGTCGAAGAGGATCTGCTCGTTCAGCAGGCTGGGCGACATGGTGAAGGTCCCGTTCCCGTTACCGGCACCGGTACGCTTCTCATAGATCATGACGGCGTTGGCGGTGCCGTCGATGGCCGGGGCCTGGGCCCGGGTCAACCCGGCCATGGTGGAATCGTTGTACAGCCGGGCCGTGGCCGGGTCATAATAACCGGATTGGTATACGGTCTGGCCCAGGTTGTTCTTCACCACCAGGCCGACCCACATCCGCCGCCCGTCGCCGGAGCCCGAGGGCAGTTTATGCCCGCCCCGGTTGGTCACCTTGACTTTGATCTCCCATCTGCCGCTGCCGGCGTTGTAGGTCGGTCCGCTGCTGATTTCGGCCTGCACCGCTTCCCGCAGGCTGATTTCCGTATTGCGGATGTGCCGGTCGAACATGGGGCCCCGGTCGGAGAGCATGCCGGGAAAGATGAAAGGGTCGTGTCCGGTAGGCCCCCCGATCACCTCCAGATCGACCTCCGGATACAGCACCTTCATCAACTTGGGCAGATCCCGGTTGGCCCCGGCGAACTTATGAAAGGAGGTGCCGCCGTAAGGATTTCGATTTTTGGCCATGGGGTAGAAACCGACCAGCAGCGGATCCACGTTTACCCCCACCGGCGAATCGTCGGTCAACTCGTGTTTCATGGTGGGCATGTGGCAATCCTGGCAGCGGATGCCGTTGGTCCGGTAGCTGCTGTACTTCCACTCGGTGTAGGTGCGTCGCACCGGTGTGCCTTTGTTCATGGCGCTCAGCGTTTGGTCATGACAGGCGCCGCAGAATTCCGGGGACTTGACGAACAGGCTCTCCCGGGTCATGTGTTCCGGCGACATGGCCCCCCACAGGGGGTCGGGCGTGACACCGATTTCAGTCAGGAAAGGAAGGGATCCATCGGGATTGTATTGAATGACCTCTCCCCTGGCATTGGTGGCCGGGCTGCCCGGCGGCGGCGGCTGTACATACCCGGTGTACCACCAGGGATAGACCCCGTAGGTCTGGCCGGTATAAGCCCCGATTATGGGCACATCACTGAAAAAGGTCTCCGACAGGCCCCCGTATTTGGCCCCATAGGACATGCCGTCGTGATACTGCAGCGTGGCGTTGCCGTAGGGATTGCCGGCCCCCGGGCCGGCGGTAAAGGCGCCGCCGCTATGGGGCCAGTCATAGAGGCCGGAGAGCATGTTCCAGGCCGGATCGGCCTGGTTCAGGTCCGCCCGTTTCATAGTCACCGACCCGACAGCCCGGTGGCACTGCTCGCACTGTACCCCTTCGTTGTCGGTGGATAGAACGATGCTCTGGAGGATATCACTCCCGTCGGCCCGGGCGCCCAGCTTGGGATCGAAGCGGCCGGACAGCCAGCCGTTCGGGCTGTGGCAGCGGAAGCAAAGGTTGCCGGCCCCGTCCCCCATGCCGGGCAGGGCCTTGGCGGTCAGGTTGAAGATGAGCTGCTTGGCCCGGAAGACGGGGTCCCGAGTGGCGCTGGCCATGTTGCTGCCGGCCCAGTTGGCCCCGTGCCCGGCCGTCTGGTCGATGGCGCCCCCATGGCAGGCCATGCAGGTCACCACGAACTCGAAGACGTTGTAGGGGGCGGGAAAGGTGATGTTGGGCTGTTCCTGCTGCTGATTGCCCGGTTCGGGTACCGAAGTGCCCGCTCCCGCCGGACCGCCCGGCGAAGGCCGCCCGGGAACGTCCGCCGAGACGATGGAGATCACTCCCAACAATGTACCCGAAAGGAGCAGCACACAGCATAACAAGGGCCACTGTCCTTGAATCTTGCCCAATTTTGCCAATAGCTTTTTCATCTTCGCACCCCCTCCACTTTCAGGGACTCAGGCCAGATGGCCACCCTTAGCTGGATGGCGCCCTCGAATTGGGTATTGCCCGCAAACAGGCCCTGGCCCTGCCGCCAGACCCCGCCGGCCGGGGAGGGAGTCAGGGTAAGCTGGGCATTTAGGGTCCCCGGTTCCTTGAAGGGTTCGCAGGGCAGCTCGGCGCTCAGCAAACCCCGGGCCACCTGGGGGCCGTGGCGCAACCGCCCCTTATCTTTTTTCAAATCCCCGGTATCGCTCGTTAGCCCCCTGGCCCTGTTCCTGGCCGTACTCTTGGTCTTGGCAGGGGCTTTCCCCCCGGCGGCAATGGTCCATGATCCCTGCAGGTACCAGTTCCCGGCTTTTTGCCCCGGCATGTCCTGGTCAGGCCGGAAGCAGCTCAATGTCGCCGTAAAGGTTCCCCGGGGGATGGGCGTCTCCGCGGTGGCGGCCCGGGCCTCGGCCGTCCAGACGATGTCGTAGGTCAATCGCCCGAGGGAACTGTGGTTGGCCTTGCCGGAGCTGGTCAGTGTGCCCTTACTGAGGTCCCAGCCGAAAACGGCCTCGCGCAGAGGCGTGGCCTCGTCCTGCGGAACGTCGACCTGACCCGCCCTAACGGCCGCTGCGGACCAAATCGCGGCCAGGATGAGGATCGCTGCGGTCCTCTTTACTTTCTGGAAGCCCATGTCTCTCCCTTTCCCCAAAAAAAGCATTAGTTGGCGGTCTCCCCGCGTTGGTTTCAATGTGAAGTTTTCGATCCGAGTAACACTATAAAGGAGCCCCCCTTCCCGGAAAAATCCGCATAATTACCCTTTTTTATATGGGTACAATTACCCGGGGGCTGATCATTAGAAGTTCCCGGGCCTTTCGGCCCTGTACCAGGAAGGTCGATAGACGTCTCCCCGGCGAATGGTAGCGATGGCCCCCGGCAATTCGGCGGCCAGATCCTCCTTCAGGAGATAGCCCCTGGCGCCCAGGCCCAGGGCCTGGTTGGCGTGTTCCGAGTCCTTGTGCGTGGACAGCAGCAGGACCTTCCTTTCCGAACAGATCTGCTTCAATTCGGCCAAGGTCTCCAGCAAGGGGCGGCCGGCCAGGCCCTGGTCCAGGAGGACCAGGGCCTGGTTCGATTCGGGCCGCTCCAGCAGCCGGCACAAACGCTCCTGGCTGTCTGTCTCCCCCACCAGACACGCATCACCGCATTCAGCCAAAATACGCCGAATGATTTTTCGGATCAGCCGGTTCCTTTCGGCCACAACAACCTGATAGGCGGAAGCATTTTGGGTCATGGCGGTAATACTGGATCGGCCGATGGCCGGCAACAGCAAGGTCCGGCTTTCTTTCCGCTCAAAGCATTCTAATGACCGCTCCCCTCCGCTAAAGGAGAATAAAGCCACAGGGGCCAGGAGC
>JALOOY010000011.1 GCA_025454185.1 Thermodesulfobacteriota bacterium | reverse complement strand
CCTCATCTGATCTTCGATCTTTTCTGCCTAAACACAGATCCCCTGACGTTCGCAAACGGTTTCACCGCCTCCACGTGCCCGCCCATTTCCTCGTAATCCTTCAGGAGCATCGTGTATTCGATGGGCGCGATGATAGCCGGGGTGGGAGTCCAGCTAAAAGCGCCGGGTTGGACCTGTTCCACGTCTACGTAGAAGGTGATCCCGCCGCCCGGGAGCACGAAGACGGGCGCGCCGCCCACGGTCAGCACGGCCTTGTTATCGTGGACCGCGCGGGTCAGCTTCAGGGGGTAGCGGGTCACGCCGGCTCGGGCCGAGCCGCCGGCGCCACCGGCGTAGAGGACCGAGACCTTTGATGGCTGGCAGGTTTCCCGGATGGCCCGGACAGCTTCCTTGGCTTCCGGGGGCGGTTCCGTCTCCATGAAACCGCGTTCCGGATCAAAAATATAATAAGCGGCTTTTTCGCCGGTGGTTTCCGTGATCAGGAGCCTGGTTCCGGCAGGCGTTTTAGCCGGGTCCACATTGGTGATGATTTCCAATGGATGGACGATCGAAGTCCCGCCCCAGCCGGGGCCCTTTGCTCCAAAATAGCGCCCCGGTGTGGAAAGGGGGTAGGCCAGGCGGAGGCCGGTAGGTTTCATATCGATGTTCCGCCCGGCGGCGTGGTGGCTGAACAGGGAGGTAATGTGAGAGTCCAGGACGATCACCTCGTCCGCCGCTTTTTGGAAAAAAGGCGCGAAGAGACCGGCCGTGGCCGAACCGCAGCCCACGCGCATACGCTCCTGGGATCGCCCGTCGATGACCGGGGGTCGGCCGGCCTGCACGGTCAAACGGGCGCCCTTTTTGATGGAAAGCTCCACGGCCCGGCGGTTGGCCAGGGCCGCTACGGCCCGGGCTACGGCAAAGCCGTATTTCCCGGTCAGGCGGTTCACCCCGCCCACGGCCAGCATCTTGGAGCCGTATTCCTCGGTCTCCACCATACCCACCGGCCGCCCGTCGAAACGGATCTCGGCGCCCTCCTCCCCGATAAAAACATCCGTGTCCACCTTGATTTTCACCCCGGAATACGACAGGGGGGCCTCCGTCACCACGGTGACCACGTCGATGCCCTCCCGCGGCTCGGTCACGATGTAGGGCGCCGGGATATAGTCCGGGTAGGTGGTGCCGGCGCCGATGGCGGTGATCAGCGGTTCACGGATGAGCGGCGAAGGAGAAGGCAGGAGGGAAGGCTTGGCCTCCTCATACGACACCAGAGGCCGTTCACGGACAAGGTCCCCGTCCCTGTTCAAAAAACGCCGGCAGGCCCCGGAGCGCTCCGGGGCGATACGACAGTTCACCGGGCAGGCGGTACAGATCACCGCCCCGGGAATCTCCTCGATGATTTCCTGGACCGCCTCCTTGGGGCAGACCCGGACGCAGGTCCGGCATTTCACGCAACCTTCGCCTATCCGGGCTTTGTTTTCGTGCCAGGAGATCACCTCCAGGGGGCAGTCCTTCAGGCAGAGGCCACAGGCGTTACACTTTTCGGGATCAATCCACATATAAACCTCAAATTCAAAATCCGGATTTGTTTCGAATTTCAGGTTTCGAGTTTCGGGTTTGGCTTAAGGTTTCCATTACTCTTTCCAAGCTCATAGGCAAGTGAGTCATTCGCACCCCCAGCGCCCGGGAAGCGGCGTTGGCGACGGCGGGGGCGGTGGGGATCAGGGAGGGCTCCCCTACCCCCTTGGCGCCGTAGGGGCCGGAGGGATCATGGGATTCGATGATCAGGGGTGTGATCCGAGGGGCGTCGGCCATGGTAGGCATATGGTATTCCCTGAAGTTGTCGGTCTTGCCGGGGATGAATTCCTCCATGGTGGCGAAGCCCACCCCCATGACGACCCCGCCGGCGATCTGGCCGCGGACCGCCCGCCGGTTGATGGCCCGGCCCACATCATGGGCCGCGGCCACCCGCGGCACCCGCACCAGGCCGGAAACCGTGTCCACTTCCACGGAAGCCAGTTGGGCCGCGAAGGCATAGCTGGCGTAAGGAGCTCCCTGGCCGGTCTGGTGGTCCAGGACGGTCACCGGCGGGTCGAAACGGCCGTTCCCCTTAACCTCTCGGCCCTGGCGGGCCAGACGGGCAACGATCTCCGTCACCGGAATGCTCTCACCCCGGGGGCCTTCCATCCCAGTACTTTTATATTCGATCTCGTCGAGCCGGCATTCCCACATTGCCGCCGCCCCTTCCTTCAGTATCCGCTCCAGGTCCCTGGCCGCATCCAGGACGGCATTCCCCGAGATATAGGTCTGGCGGCTGGCTGAGCTGGCCCCGGCCGAGGTAGTCCGTTTTGTATCGCCCCGCACCAGCCGGACCTGTTCCAGGGGCATTCCGAAATAATGGGCCGCCATCTGGGCCAGCACCGTATCCGAACCCTGGCCGATCTCGGCCGCGCCGGTGTAGACGATGAGTTCCCCCGAAGCGGAAAATTCCATCTGGGCCGAAGAAGGATTGGAGACGCCCGTGTTGCCAATCCCATAGTACATGGCGCCGATCCCCAGACCTCGCCGGAAGCGTTCGTCCGACCGGACCCGCGGCTGCCAGGCCCGGTAAATCTTTCCCAGGCGCCGCAGGCAGTCGCCGATACCGACGCTATCTTTGAGGATCTGGCCGGTAGCCGTGGTCGACCCGTTCCGCAGGCAGTTGCCCAGGCGCAGCTCCAGAGGATCCAGGCCGATCAGGTCGGCCAGGCCATCCATTTGGCCTTCATGGGCGAAGGCCATCTGGGGAACGCCGAAGCCCCGCATGGCCCCGGCCCAGGCATTGTTCGTATAGGCCATGCGGCTGTCCACCAGCACGTGGGGGACCTCGTAGGGACCGGTGGCGTGGACCGCGGCCCGCATGCAGACGGCGAAGCCGTACGAGGCATAGGCCCCGCTGTCGCCGAGGATGTCCACCTTGACGGCGGTCAGTTTCCCTTGGGCGTCCATCCCGCTTTCGTAGTCGATCAGGAGGGCGTGGCGCTTGCCCGTACCCAGAAAGGATTCTTCCCGCGAATAGACCATGCGCACCGGCCGCTTCAGGTGAAAGGCCGCCAGGGCGAGATAGGACTGCACGCTCAGGTCGAGCTTCTTCCCGAAACCGCCTCCGGTTTCGCTCTGCCTGACCCGGATCAGCTCCGGGGGCAGCCCCAGCAGGCGGGCCAGATCGCTCTGGTCATAGTGCGGGTTCTGGGTACAGGCCGTAACGCTGATCCGGCCGTCCTCCCAATCGGCCCGGCCCCCTTCCACCTCCAGGGGGCCGTGCTCGACAGGCGCGGTGCTGTAGACCGTCCGCAGGCGGTAGGGGGAACGGGCCAGGGCTTCATCGGCGTGGCCTCGAATCACCCGCTGCCGAAAGAGCAGATTCCCTTTTTCATGCACCAGGGGGACGTCCGGTTCGAGGGCACGCTTCGGATCGAAGACCCCTGCCAGGGGCTCCAGTTCCAGTTCGATGGCGCCGAGGGCCTGCATCCCGGCTTCCTGTGTTTCGGCCGCCACTAAGGCCACCGCCTCGCCCCGGCAGCGGATCAGGCCGTCGGACAATACCGGCTGATCCTTGGTGGAGGGGATGATCCCGATCCGATTGATCCCGGGGATGTCGGCCGCGGTAAAGATCCGGACCACGCCGGGGAGGCGCCCGGCGGCATCACTCTCCAGTCTTTTTATCCGGGCCGGGGCCGTAAAAGCCCGCAGCAAAAGTAAATAGAGGTCCCCCGGACGGCCCTGATCAACGCCGAAGCGGGTCAGTCCCAGCACTCTTTCCCGGGCGCCTATTTTAATTGGATTGGTGCCGATCATGGTTTCTTTAGAGGATGGTGGATCCGCTGCGCTCGATCCATCCTACAATTACGGTAAATCCAAAATTCGAAACAATAACCAATACCACGCCGGCGGGCGAGACGCCCGCCCTACGATTGTAGCACAGCCCCGCGAAACGCGGGGCTGTGCCCCCTGGACTTGCTAAACCCCACAAGTTTGTTCTAACCCCTGGACGACCAACCTTTCCAGCGCCGGCTCCTTGTAGGCCATGGAAGGCCGGCGGCCGCTCACCACCCGCATGGCCTCCACGGCCCGGCGGCCGCAGGCCTGAAAAAGTTCCTTTCCCGGAAGTTGTCCGATCAGCAGCCCCTCAACTTCCATCAGACGCCGGGGTGTGGGAAAGACGGCTCCGGCGGCTATTCGGGACGATTGAATCATTCCGGAGTCTACCAGCCTTATCTGGACTGCCAGATTCATCCGGGCGATGGCCACGGCCCGGCGGCGCATGATCTTGGAGAAGAAACACCTTTCGGGTGCTGCCGGGAAAGCGAGGCTGAAAGAATGGATCAGTTCATTGGCTGCCAGGCCGGTTCGCCCCGGCCCGGTGATCAGGTCGGTCAAGGGCAGGACCCGGGATTTGTCCCGCGAGACCACTTTGACCTCCGCATCCAGGGCCGTCAACGGAGTAATACCGTCGCCGGCCGGCGAAGCTGTCCCCACATTGCCCCCGATGGTGGCCAGCCGCCGGACCTGGACCGAGCCCATCTGGGCCGCTGCCGCTGATAGAACCGGAACCATTTTCTTGATGAGGGGATCATGTTCCAGGGTGTGAAAGGTAACGGCGGCCCCCAGATGCAGGTGTCCCGCCTCCATCCGAATTTCCCGGAGCTCCGGGATGGCGCTCACGTCGAGCAGCGCCGGCGGAACGGTATTCCCCTTCAGGCGGGCGGCCCGTATTTCGACCATCAGGTCGGTCCCGCCGGCCAGCACCCGTACGGTTTCCCCCCGGCGGTTCAGGTGTTCCAGGGCTTCCTCCAGGGTCAAGGGCGCCAGATAGGAGGGCTTCATTCCCGCTCCGGCATCCGCTTGGCCGCCCATTTCACGGCCCGGATGATGTCGTGATAGCCGGTGCAGCGGCAGAGGTTGCCGGCCAGTCCCTGCACGATCGCCTCCCGGGAAGGATGTGGATTTTCTTCCAGCAGGGAATGAGCGGCCAGGATCAATCCCGGCGTGCAGAACCCGCACTGGACAGCGCCCATCAGGAGAAACCCTTCCTGCAGGGGATGAAGACGGCCCTTCGGTGACAGTCCCTCGATGGTGGTCA
This sequence comes from Thermodesulfobacteriota bacterium, assembly GCA_025454185.1. Taxonomy (GTDB): domain Bacteria; phylum Desulfobacterota; class RBG-13-43-22; order RBG-13-43-22; family RBG-13-43-22; genus JACRCK01. The sequence goes on along the minus strand of JALOOY010000011.1, from coordinate 5,961 downwards.
CCCGTCGCCCCCGGACCTTACCGGCAGCCAACAGGCAGGCGTTCACCGCCCGGCCTTCGAGCAAAACCGTGCAGGCCCCGCACTCCCCTACCCCGCACCCTTCCTTGACGCTTCGGAGGCCCACTCTTTCCCGCAGCAGGTATAGAAGCGTTTCGTTTTCCGGGCACTGGACCGATACCAGTTCCCCGTTGAGAAAAAAATCTATCGTCTCCGCCATGATGACCTATCCCTTCATTCGGGCCGGGAGCACGGTGGCAATCTGCGGAAAAAGGATGATCAGGACGGTTACGGCCAAAATGCCGAGCAGGAAAGGCAGTGCCCCCTTGAATACCTCCTTCATAGGAACATCGGTCATGATCCCGGCGATGGTATACACGTTCAAACCAACGGGGGGCGTGATCAACCCGGCGTTCATCATCATGACGCAAATCACTCCGAACCAGATGGGATCGAACCCCAGATTCACGATGAGCGGAAAAATCACGGGCATAGTCAGCACCATCATGGAAACGGCATCCAAAAAACAGCCCAGGATAAAATAGATGGCCAGGACCATGGTGAGGACCATGTATTTGGAAACACCCAGTGCGCCAATCCAGGAAGAGACAGCGGCCGGAATGGTGGAGAGGGCCAGGAAGTAGCTGAACATGTTGGCCCCGGCCACCAGGAAGAGTACCATGGCCGAGACGCGGCCGGTTTCAAACAGGGAGGCCACGAACTGCTTCCAGCCTAACTCCCGCTTGGCCAAGGCGATGAGCAGCAGGGCTACGGCCCCGACACCCCCGGCCTCGGTGGGGTTGACGAAACCGAAATACAATCCCCCGATGGTGATGAAAAACACCAGGAGGGTTTCCCAGGTCCCTTTCAAAGAGCGGACCTTCTCCATCCAGGTGGTGCCGCTCGCCGCTACGGGGGCCACCGCGGGGTTCAGCCTGACCCAGACGATGATCATGATCACGAAGACCAGCGAAAGGAGGAGACCGGGCAGCATGCCGGCAATGAGGAGTTTGCCGATAGACTGCTCGGTAAGCATGCCGTAAACGACGAAGCCGATGCTGGGCGGTATCAGAAAGTCAATAGTCGCTCCGGCGGCCACGATGCCGCCGGCGAACCTGGGCGCGTATTGGTAGCGGCGCATCTCGGGAACAACCGTCTTGGCGAAGGCGGCCGAGGTGGCCACCGACGAACCGCTGATGGCCGAAAAGCCGGCGATGGCCACAATGGTGGCGATACCCAGCCCCCCGGGCAGCCGGCGGAAGCACTTGTCGAAGGTATCGTAGAGGCGGCCGGTAATCCCGGAATAATCGGCGAAACAGCCCATGATGACGAACAGGGGAATAATGGTGAAAGGATAATAGGAAACTGATTCGTAGAGGGTCCTGGCCACCATGGGCAGGGCGGCTTCCAGCGTGGTCAGTTTCCAGACGCCCAGAAAGCCCACCAGCATCATAACGAAGGCTATGGGCATGCGTAGAAAAAGGAAAAAAAGCAGGACCAGGCAGCCCAGCAGGCCGGTGGTTACAGGGTCCATGCCTTCTGTCCCTTTCGGTTGCCCCAGGCGTCGATCAGATCGAATAAAAACTGCAGGACCAGGAGGAGCCCGCAGAACCCCACCACAATTTTAAAAGGGGCTTTGGGAATGCGGAGTTGATCGGTCACGGCGGTTTCCTCCAGGCCGAGGCGGACTCCCTGCCAGAAGATGACGGCCACGATGACCAGGCTCAAGCCGGTGGTCAAGACCCGCAGGTACCCCTGGGTCTTTTGGCCAAATCGTGCGGTAAGGAAATCCACGGATACATGCCCTTTAACCTGCTGGGTGTAAGCGGCGCTGAAGAGAATGATCACCGCCAGCATATATTCGGAGAGTTCGAAGGTCCCGGCGATGGGTTTATTGAAGAAGCTGCGGCCGATTACGTCGCCGGTGGTCAGGAACATAAGGGGAATGACGAGGATCATGCCTGCCGCGGCGGTATAATAAATGAATTTTTCAACCAGCCGGCGAAAAGCCTGATAGGCGGCCATGGTATCCTTTTAAAGACCTATTGGGGGCGAACGCCTGCGAAGCAGGAAAATAAACTTAAAAACATGGGGGACAGGCGCCCCCGCCTGTCCGAGTGGGCACAGCCCCGCGAGACGCTGGGCTGTGCTACACTTCGATGTTCGATGTTGGGCGTTCGATGTTCGTCTCTTTTTCGCATCAAACCTTCTTAAACTCCGGCGGGCAGGCCACCAGGTTGACCTTCCGTTTTTCACACTCCTCGTTCATGACCGCCACCACCTTTTTGGCCGGCAGCCCCTTGGCCTCGAGCTCAGCCACCCATTTGCGGGTCACGTCGCGGAACTTGTCGTACCAGAGTTCGGCTTCGGCCTTGGGCAGGTCGATCAGCTTCACGCCGGCTTTGGTGATGTCCTTCATGATGGCCTCGTACTCGTCGCTGGTCAAGCCCCCGGTGGTCTTAAAGGGATTGGTGCAGACCTGCTCGATGACCGCCTTCTGATCGGCGGCCAGACCATTCCAGGTGTTCATGTTCATGACCGTCCCTTCCGAGACGCAGCCGAAGGTCAAGACCGTGGCGTGTTTGGCCACTTCAAACAACTTGAAGGCCAAAATCAGGGGCGGACAGGTCACGATGCCGTCCACGGTCCCCGTTTCCATGGCCATGTACACGTCGCCCAGAGGCATGAAGATCGGTTCGGCCCCCAGAGACTTGATGTAGTTGGTCTGGTGGCCACCCGGGGAACGGAGCTTCATCCCTTTCAGGTCGGCCATTTTTGAGACCGGTTTCTTGGTCCAGATAAAGGACTGGATGCAGCCGTTCAGTTCCAGGACCTTCACGTTCTTGAATTCGTCCTTCAAGACCCGGTTGTACACGGCGTTGCCGATGTCGGCGGCCACGTCCTTGCCGTTGACCCAGACCGCCAGGGAGAGAACGTCCGTCAAAGGAAACCGCCCCGGGGTCCAGGTGGCCGTGAAGTAACCCAGGTCGGACATCCCCTTGGCCACGATGTCAAAATGTTCGGGGCCTTTTCCCAGGGCGGCGCCGGCGTACATGGTGTAGCCCATCTTCCCGGCGCTTTTCTTTTTGACCTCTTCCATCATGGGGGTCCAGACTGTCTTGACCTCCCGGCTCAGGGGAGGATGCCAGGTGCTGAATTTGAGGTTCGCCCCGGCCGAACCCCACAGGGGGTTCTGGTCCAGCAGACCCATTCCCAGGGCAGTCCCGCCGATCAGAGTGGTTTTGAGGAAACTGCGCCGCGTCAAATCTTCACATTCTTTGCACATGGGTGTCCTCCTTCATTCAATAAGGATATTTAAAAAAATCTTGACTCCATTTTTTTTTAAATATAAGTTTAATAAATTAAATAAATGTAAAAATTGGCCTCGTCAAGTTATTTTAACAGGAAAGTCCCAATTTAGAAAACAGGATAAACGCTTTTTGGAAAATATCGGAAAAAAAATCAAAGCCCTGCGACGGGAAAACCGGATGACCCTGCAGCAGTTAGGGGAAATATCCGGCCTGACCGCTTCCTATATCTCCCAGATCGAACGGGACCAGACTTCGCCCTCCATCGCCAGCCTTAAAAAGATCGCCGAGGCCTTCAACGCCCGGATCGTGGATTTTTTCGTGGGCGGCAGCGAAGAGGAACCGGTGGTCATGGCCCCGGGGGATCGCCTTCAGGTCAGCCTCAAAGGCTGGCGGGCCCAGATTCAACAACTGGTAAAAACCGTTTCCGGTAAACGGATGCAGCCTTTTTACACCGTCATCGAGCCCGGTGGGGGCTCCCGGGACCCCTACAGCCATGCGGGCGAGGAATTTGGCATCATCCTGGAGGGCGAACTGACGTTGACCGTAGGGGAAAAAATCCATCTGGTCCCTGCCGGACACAGCTTTTACTATTCTTCGTTGATTCCCCATTCCTGGACCAATAAAGGCAAGACCAGGACGGTGGTGGTGTGGGTGGTGAGTCCACCCAGTTGGTAGAGCCAAAAATTTTTCAAATTTTTGACTATAAAATAAACGTTACTTTAACAGGGGAATGACTTGAGCATAGTCTATATCAATAATATTGGTCTTTTGCTATCCGGCGACGTGGCCGAACCTATCCTGAAGGCCGACGCCCTCGTGGTGGAGGACGGTTTGATCTGCGAGGTAGGAAAGGCCGATGCGCTGCCGGTTCCTCAAGGGGCCATGGTCATCGACGCCGCCGGAGGGGCGGTCATGCCAGGCCTGATCGATTCCCACTGCCACGTGGTCTTTGGCGACTATACTCCCCGGCAGTTGACCGTAAATTTCCTGGAGAGCGAACTCCATGGCGGGGTGACTACGGCCATTTCGGCCGGCGAGGTACACCTGCCCGGTCGTCCCAAAGACCCCGCCGGGGTGAAGGCCCTGGCCGTCCTGGCTGCCAAATCATTCCAGAATTACCGGCCGGGGGGCATGAAGGTTCTGGGCGGCGCCGTCATCCTGGAAAAAGGTCTGACCGAGGCCGACTTTGAGGAACTGGCCGGGCAGGGCGTCCGGGTGGTGGGTGAGGTCGGATTGGGCTCGGTGAAGGACCCGCAGGAGGCCGCGCCGATGATCACCTGGGCCAAGAAGGCCGGCATGGTGGTCATGATGCATACCGGCGGCACCTCCATACCCGGCAGCTCCACGGTCAGCGCGGAGATGGTCCTGGCCGCCGATCCCGATATCGTGTCTCACATCAACGGCGGCCCCACGGCCGTTTCGCCCGCCGAGGCCTTGAAACTGATCCAAAAGACCGCCTACACCCTGGAGATCGTTCATTGCGGGAACCCGCTGCGCGCCGTTGAGGTGTCCCGGGAAATACATCGGCGCCAGGAATATCACCGGATTATCATCGGCAACGACGCCCCCTCCGGCACCGGGGTCATCCCCCTGGGGCTGTTGCGGACCTTGAATTTACTTTGCTCCCTGGGAGAAACCCCGCCGGAGATGGCGGTGGCCATGGCTACCGGAAATACGGCCGGGGTCTTCGGTTTGAATCGGGGCGTCATCGCGCCGGGGAAGGAGGCGGACCTGGTTTTCCTCGACGCCTCCCTGGGCTCGGCGGGCGACGATCTGCTCTCCTGCCTGACTACCGGAGACAACCCCGGCATATCCATCGTCATGGTGGACGGTAAGGTGCTGGTCAAAACCAGCCGCAACACGCCGCCGCCAAAGAGAGCCGCCAGGGTTGTATCCTGAGGACAGAGACCAGAGGTCAGATATCAGAGGACGGAGTACAGACAACAGAAGAAGAAAAGCAGCGGAAGCAAGAACAAGGGGAGGAGATTAGGTTGGAAATCAGGAAGATTATGACCATACTCGAGGAAACTCACCAGGAAATGGGGCAGGCCATTACACCGCCCACCCGAAAAGCGGCGGCCTTGGCCGTGATAAAAAATCCCTTCACCGACCGCTTCGTGGAAAACCTGGATCCCCTGATTACCATCGGCGAAAAGCTGGGCGGTCTGCTGGCCGTGCGCTGCATCTCCCTGCTGGGCATCCGCTCGGAGCAGGCCCATTCCTACGGGAAGGGGGCCATTGTGGGTACGGGCGGTGAGTTGGAGCACGCCGGTGCCATCCTCCATCCTAAGCTGGGCACCCCTTTCCGGGAGGCCCTGGGCGGCGGCAAGGCCATCATCCCCTCAGCCAAAAAAATGGGCATTCCCGGTACCTTGATCGATGTGCCGATTCATTATAAAGATGCGGCCTTTGTCCGCAGCCATTTCGACGCCATGACCGTCGGCGTCTACGATGCCCCCCGCCACGACGAGATCGTGGTGGCCCTGGTGGTCACGGATTCCGGCCGGCCTTTGCCCCGCATTGGAGGCTTGACCGTCGAGCAGGCCAGGAAGGAAGACGGGTTAAGGTAAAGTGCGGGGAACACGGTTCCGATAGAATGGCGCTAAATAACCCGCAGCCGAGGGCGGTCGGGTAGTCATTGCGAGGAGTGAAA
>JALOOY010000393.1 GCA_025454185.1 Thermodesulfobacteriota bacterium | reverse complement strand
GCGCCTCCAGCCGCGGAACCGGCCGGGATCTTTACCGTGCAGTTGGGCTCCTATCGGGAAGAAGGCACGGCCCAGATGGTAGCCCAGCGCCTGGCCGCCAAGGGTCACCAGCCTAAAGTCTCCTCCAGGGACATCCCGGAAAAGGGGGGGAAATGGTTCCGGGTACGGATCGGTCCCTTCAAGACCAGGGCGGAGGCGGAGAATGCCGTCAAGAAGCTGGAGCAGGACGGTTTTCAGGCCATGGTGATAGGTAAAAAAGAGTAAGGGGGGCCGTTTTCCATGATTCGGAAAGCGATCATGAGCGATGTAAAAACCATCCAGAAACTTCTGGAGCATTACGCCCAGAAAGGCCTGCTTCTGCCCCGCTCCCTCAGCGAACTCTACAGTTTTCTGCGGGACTATTATGTATTTGTACCGGAGGGCGAAGACGCTCCCAAAGGCAGTGTGGCCCTGCATCTCTGCTGGGAAGACCTGGCGGAAATCAAATCGCTGGCCGTGGACGAAACCCAGGCCGGCCAGGGTATCGGTTCCCGGCTGGTGGAGGCCTGCGTTTCCGAGGCCATTACCCTGGGGGTCTACAAAATTTTTGCCCTCACCTACCGCGTTTCTTTTTTTACCCGTCTCGGTTTCAAGGTGGTGGATAAGAGCCTGCTGCCTCATAAAATCTGGGCCGATTGCCTGCAGTGCGTGAAGTTTCCGGAATGCGATGAAAACGCCGTGCTGTTGGAGGTCTGAGGCGCAGCGGTGGATCCGCTTCGCCTGATCCACCGTACATTGGCTAAATACGAAATTCGAAACAAATTCAAGTGATCTGAATCCAAATAACCGAAACGTCTCCCCTCCCTCGCCGGGAGGGGATTGGGGGGTGGGTGAAACTCGGCGATCTTCGACCAAATCGGCTTTACCTCCTTTTAACCAAATCACCCTTCGGACATTCAAAGAAACAGGAAGCATCATGTTCGGCACCATACTGAAAAAAATCGTCGGCACCAAAAACGACCGTGAACTGAGCCGCATCGCCCCGCTGGTGGATGAAATCAACAACCTGGAACCCGGGTTGCGCAAATTGAGCGACGGGGCCCTGCGGGCCAAGACCGCGGATTTCAAACAGCGGCTGGAGGCCGGTGCCACGCCGGACGACCTCCTGCCGGAAGCCTTCGCCGTGGCCCGGGAGGCCTCGGTGCGGGTCCTGGGCCTGCGCCCCTTCGACGTGCAGGTCATCGGCGGCATCGCCCTGCACGAGGGCAAGATCGCTGAAATGAAAACCGGTGAGGGCAAGACCCTGGCGGCCGTCCTGCCCGTGTACCTGAATGCCCTGTCCGGCGAAGGGTCCCACGTGGTCACCGTCAACGATTACCTGGCCCGCCGGGACAGCGAATGGATGGGCGGGATCTACCGCTTTCTGGGCCTGTCGGTGGGCGTCATCGTCCACGACCTGGATAAGGAGGGCCGACGCCGGGCCTACGGCTCCGACGTGACCTACGGTACCAACAACGAATTCGGCTTCGATTACCTGCGGGACAACATGGAGTTTTCCTTGAGCGATTACGTCCAGCGGCCTTTCAATTACGCCATCGTGGACGAAGTGGACAGCATCCTCATCGACGAAGCCCGGACCCCGCTGATCATTTCCGGCCCGGCCGAGGCCTCGACCCGGCTCTACACCGATATCGATCAGATCATTCCCCGGCTGCGCAAGGAGCAGGATTATACCATAGACGAAAAATCCCGCACCGCGGTCCTGACCGAACCCGGCGTAGCCCACGCCGAGAAACTGCTCAAGGTAGACAACCTCTACGATCCGCGCTACATGCTGCTGGTGCATCACATCAACCAGGCCCTCAAGGCCCACGCCCTGTTCAAGCGCGATGTGGACTACATCGTCAAGGACGATGAGGTGATCATCGTGGACGAGTTCACCGGCCGGCTCATGCCCGGCCGCCGCTACAGCGACGGCCTGCACCAGGCCCTGGAAGCCAAGGAAAAGGTCCGGGTGGAAAACGAGAACCAGACCCTGGCCACCATCACCTTCCAGAACTTTTTCCGCATGTACAAAAAGCTGGCCGGCATGACCGGGACGGCCGACACCGAGGCCCCGGAATTCAAGAAGATCTACAACCTGGAGGTTCTGGTCATCCCCACCCACAAGAAGATGGTCCGGGAGGACTTCCCCGACGCCATCTACCGCAACGAAACGGAGAAATTCAAGGCGGTAGTGGAGGAGATCAAAGAGCTGCACACCAAGGGGCAGCCGGTCCTGGTGGGCACCATCTCCATCGAAAAATCGGAACGCCTTTCCAAGACCATTTCCCGGGAAGGCATCAAGCACACGGTCCTCAACGCCAAGAACCACGCCCTGGAAGCGGAAATCGTGGCCCAGGCCGGGCAGAAGGGCGCGGTCACCATCTCCACCAACATGGCCGGCCGGGGAACCGACATCGTCCTGGGCGAGGGGGTGACGGAACTGGGGGGGTTGCACATCCTCGGCACCGAGCGCCATGAATCCCGGCGGATCGACAACCAGCTCCGGGGCCGGTCGGGACGGCAGGGGGATCCGGGCAGTTCCCGGTTTTATCTCTCCCTGGAGGACGACCTGCTGCGCATCTTCGGCTCTGATCGGATCGCCGGCCTCATGGACAAGATGGGCATGAGCGACGGGGAGCCCATCGAGCACAACCTGATCAGCAAGGCCATCGAAAACGCCCAGCGCCGCGTGGAAGGCCACAACTTTGAAATACGGAAGCACCTGCTGGACTTCGACAACGTCATGAACCAGCAGCGGGAGGTCATCTACCAGCAGCGCCGCAAGGTGCTGGAAGGCCAGGACCTGCGGGAGATGATCCGGGAGATGATCGACGAGATACTGGATCCCCTGTTGGATCCCTTCCTGGATGAAAAAAACCCTCCGGAAGAATGGGACCTGCCGGGGCTGAAGGACCGAATCCTGCAGCAGTTCAATCTCAAGGTCGAGGTCGAAGTGGACCAGCAGTCCCGGGCCGACGGCGTGCGGGAGAGCATCCGCGGTTACGTCTGGCAGGCCTATGAAAGGAAAGTGGCGGACATCGGGCCGGAGGTCATGTCCTCCCTGGAGCAGATGGTCATGCTCCAGACCATCGACACGGCCAGGGCTACGAAACCTTCCTGGACATGATCGAGCGGGTCAAGGAGCAAACCATTGCCAGCCTTTTCCGCTTGCAGATCGCCCGGGAGGAGGACGTGGAAGCCCTGGCGGCCCAGCAGCAGCCCCTGTTCTTCAGCCACGGGGGTGACGAAGGCCCGACCCCCCAAAAGCGGGAAAAGAAGAAAGTCGGGCGCAACGATCCCTGCCCCTGCGGCAGCGGGAAGAAGTATAAGAAGTGTTGCGGCCAGGCGGCGTAGACTCGTTGCTGGTTGCTCGTTGCTGGTTGCTGGTTAAAAACCAACCCGAACCTCTTTGTTCTTGATCTAGCACAGCCGCCCCCCGCTGTGCCCCCGGTCGCCGACAACTCCAGGAACGGGACAACACACCAAGGAAACCACCACCATGAAAACTACTTCCTTCCAAGTCAATGGCTTCTTAAGCGCCGTTACCAAGGCCCAGATCAAGCCCGGCTCCGATCGGGAAGACCTGGGTTTGATCGTGTCCGAAACGCCGGCCGCGGCGGCCGGCGTCTTTACCCGGAACCAGGAGAAGGCGGCTTCGGTCCTGATCGACCAGGAGAGGATCCAGGCCGGAATCGGCCGGGCCAT
>JALOOY010000392.1 GCA_025454185.1 Thermodesulfobacteriota bacterium | reverse complement strand
CGTCGAGGCGGAAGCCGAAAATCAAAAAGCCGCCCTGCGGAGTTTCGCCTATGCCAATGCCGTAGAGCAGATCCACGCCAAACTGTATCAAAAGGCCGCCGAAGCCCTGGATAAGCTGGAGTCGGTAGACTATTACGTCTGTTCCGTGTGCGGCAATACGGTCGAAAAAGAAGCGCCCGAGACCTGCCCGGTGTGCGGCGCCAAGGCCAAGGCCTTTTTCAAAGTGGATTAAACCACCGACGGGGGGTGGTCCCCCCCTCAATTGTTTCCGAAAACACCCGCTATAGCGGTTTCCCTCCCGGGCGCCGCTGCAGCGGGGCCCAAGGAGAAATTTTTATGGCCAAAGCAGAAGAAATGTATCAATGCCAGAGTGTCAATTGCGGCTGCATTTACGATCCGGACCGGGGGGACCGCAAATCTAAAGTCCCGAAGGGGGTCTGTTTTGCCGACCTGCCGGACGATTGGCGCTGCCCCATCTGCGGTGCCACCAAGAAAAACTTTCGGCCCCTGGGCGGCCCCGGTTCAACCGCCGCGGCATCCGCCTGAGAAGGAGACACCCATGCAGGAACGAACCGGCATTATCACCTTTCAAGGAAACCCGCTGACCCTGCTAGGCCGGGAACTGAAAGTGGGGGACCCGGCCCCGGACTTTGAAATCCTGGACAACGACCTCCAACCCGTCCGCATATCACCTTTTCGGGGCAAAGTCCTGGTTATCGCTTCCGTGCCTTCCCTGGACACGCCGGTCTGCGATATGGAGACCAGGCGTTTCAATATGGAAGCCTCCAAGCTGGGGGACGCCGTTCAAATTTTGACCATCAGCATGGACCTGCCCTTCGCCCAGAAACGCTGGTGCGGGGCGGCCGGGATCGAAAAACTGATCACCCTGTCGGATCACCGGGAAGCCGCCTTCGGGCAGATGTACGGAGTGCTGATCAAGGAGTTACGCCTCCTGGCCCGGGCGGTTTTCGTGGTGGATCGGGAGGGGACCGTCCGTTATATACAAATCGTGAAGGAACTCACCCAGGAACCCGATTACGAAGAGGTCCTGGCCGCAGTCAAGAAATTATTGTAAGGAGAATATCATTTATGGCCAAAGCACTGGTGGCGTATACCACCCGGGGCGGGGCTACCCGCAGCATGGCGGAAACCATTGCCGAAGGGATTCGTTTTGAAGGCCTGGAGGTGGAGGTAATCAACATTGCCCAGATCAAAGACGAAAACGGCCTGGCCGGATACGACGCTTACGTCTTCGGCTCGCCGACCTATCACGGGGAGATGATTCAGCCCATGAAGACCTTTCTCTTTCTGGCCGAAAAGGCCGGACTGGCCGGAAAAACCGGGGGAGCCTTTGGGGCCTTCGGCTGGAGCGGCGAGGCCCCGGATCGGATCTTTCAGACCATGAAGAATATTTTCAACATGAACATGGTCAGCGACTGCCTGCGTTTGAAGTCCGTAACCCTGGGCGGTGGCCTGCAGATGGCCCAGGAATACGGCCGCCAGGTGGGGAAGAAGGCCGGCGCTTCTTCCTGAGCAGTCGCTGGTCGCCGGTTAAATCCATGGGGGGCCTTCTCCTAACGAATGATCTGTTCCTTATTCGTGCGGGGTCAGGCCCCCGTGCCTGCCCTGTACCGTAAAACACAGGCCAGTTCGAAATTGCCATGTCCCTCTCCGCGGCCCGGTACCACCATAAAACCAGTTATGTCCGCCAGCGTATGGACGGCCACTCCCTGGATTGGGCCGGCCAGCCTGATGTATACAAAACCTATTCCGGCCTGGAGCCCGTGGGGTTGTCCCGTGAACCGCGCTTCCCGGGAACCCCCTTGTCCGCCCTGTTCCAACAGTCCCCGGCCACTGCGCCCAAAAATACAATCACGGCCGAGGACCTCTCGGCCCTGCTGCTGCTCACCTACAGCCTGACCGCCAAGACCCGCCATCCGGGGGGTGATTTTTACTATCGTTCCGTGGCTTCGGCCGGAGCCCTGTACCCCGCGGAAATCTACACAGCCCTGGCCGGCATTGACGGGCTGGAGGACGGCCTCTACCATTTTTCCATTGCCCGTCACGGGCTGACCCGCCTCCGTTCCGGGAACGAGGTCGCTTTCTTAAAACCGGACCGGCCGGAATCCCGGGCCGCCGGACCTCAGCTCATTTTTTTTCTGACCGCCATCTTCTTCCGCAGTTCCTGGAAATACCGTGACCGGGCCTTCCGCTACCATCTGCTGGATACGGGCCACGTTTTGGAGCATCTGGTCCTTTCCCTGCGGGCCCTGTCTCTCCCTTATCGCCTGACCTTTGATTTCGGAGATTCGTTCCTGGGACGCTTTCTGGGCCTGGATGAAAATCGAGAGGCCCCGCTGGCCCTTTGTTTGGTCAACACAGCGGAAGTCGCCTTCAGCGCCGCTTCAAGCCTGGAACCGCTTCCGGCGGATTTTGAACAGACCGGCCGGGTTTCCCCTCGGGAAGTGGGTTATCCGTTGATCCGCGAAGCGTACCAGGCGGGAAGGACTTTCCAAACAGGTACGGCCCCCGACCTGAACATGGCGACCCGACTGGGGCCGCTACCGGCTTCCTGGTCCCCTTGCCCCGCCCCGCCCCCGGGAACCCTGAAGACGCCCCTGAAACAAGCGGTTTTTTCGCGCCGCTCCCGCCGCAATTATGTTACCACCCCGCTGGGACAGGAGAGCTGGCAGGCCTTGTGGGGGGCAATGGCTTTATCGGCAGGGGAAGAACTCGCCGGGATGCCGCTCCAGCAAATCCTGGCCGCAGGCTGTCTGGCCGGCCGGGTGGAAGGCGTCTCCCCGGGGTTTTATCTTCTCGACGGGCCATCCCGATCGCTCGGCCTGTGTGCACCCGGGACCGCTCTTCTTCTGCGGGGTCTCTCCTGTCGCTGCCCGATCGTTTGGCACCGGCAGGGTACCAGGGGCTTTTTTGCCGCGGGACGGAATTTTTATCCCTCGCGCGGGTATGTACCAGATGCATGAACCGGAATGGGAGGACGGTCATGGCTGAGACATGCATGCGGGAGTATGCCGGACTGACTGGACTGGATCCGGTACATGCCCTCCCGCAACGCTACCTGTGGACGGATGCATTCGCAGTATGCAATTATTGCGGACTTTTCACAAATACCGGGAATGAACGCTACCGGGAACTGGCCCTGCGTCTCGTTGAGCAGGTGCATCGCACCCTGGGCCGGCACCGCGACGATGACCCGCGGACCGGGTGGATCAGCGGTCTCCCGTTCCAGGAAGGCAGGC
>JALOOY010000391.1 GCA_025454185.1 Thermodesulfobacteriota bacterium | reverse complement strand
TCCGGTAAGACAGAACGAACGGCAGAGATCAGAATTCCGGGCGCGCAGGGGCTTTCCCCCCTGGATGCTGGTATCCACCAGCATGACGGAGTCTTAGGCAGTCATCCTGGCGCAGGCCAGGATCCAGGGGGGAATGACCTCGGATTCTCCTGGATGCTGATATCAATTTGAGACTGTTGATAACTCGGGAATCTAAGTGAATCACTGTATTTTTGATCCAAACCTCCTGTATTTCCCTAATTCATAGTTTTTTTCTATCTGAATTTGAATCTAGATCGAATATAATGACAGCAAGAAAGGAGGTGAAGACGCATGGAAATGAAGCAGTTGAAAAAGATGCTGGCCGGCATGAGCATCGCCAGCCTGATCGCCGGGTCGAGCCTGCTGGTTGCCGGGTGCGCCGCCAATGGCAAGAGCGCCTGAGGCGGCGACAAGTCGAGTACAGGTAGTACTCAAACGGAAAAGAAGGCAGGCAGCTCCTGAAGCGGCACCAAGCCCGGTGCCGGGAGCACCGATCAAAAACCCGCGGGACAGAGCAGTTGAAGCGGAAAAAAATAGTGCGGTGCGCACTATCCGCTTGAAGAACGGGGTGTCAGGTTGTCTTGCGAAAACCTGGCACCCACTTCGACTTTTGATAACGGAAATAACGAACATCGAACATTCAACACTCAACATCGAATATGGATAAAATTTTTCATGCCTTGCGGGTGTTCGCCACGAGCATGGGGGTTTAGGAAATAAAGTAAGGAGAATACAGCCATGGAAAAGGATCACCTGAAAAAGATACTGGCCGGCATCAGCCTGGCCGGACTGCTGGCCGGTTCCACCCCGGCCCTGGGTGCTTCGGCAACCACCGAAGGCCAGAGCAGTTGAGGCGGCGGAAAGCCGGGTGCGGTCGGCACCCAGCAGCCTGACAAAAAAGCCGGCAGCGGCTGAGGCGGAACCAAGCCCGGTGCGGTCGGCACCGAGGAAAAAGTCGAAGGCCAGACCGGCGAGGAAAAGGAAAAGCCGGCTTCCGGACAAAGCTCCTGAGGCGGGAAAAAATAGCGCCGGCGGCGCTATGCAATCGCTATGCTTATGGGCCTGGGCTCCGGGCCTACCCGGATCCCGGCACCGGGCTTATCCCGCTCTTAGAGCGGGACCGGGGCAGACTTCGCCAAAATGACGGGCCGCTGGGTCGTCATCCTGGCGTAAGCCAGGATCCAGGTGGCAAGGGTCCCGTACCCCCTGGATGCTGGTTTTCACCAGCATGACGAGGGGCTGCAGGGCTTCACCCGGAGTGGTCAAGGCCTTTTTTGTTTGAGCTAATACGTTGTTCAAATTATAGAGTCCTGTCCTAAGCCTGTTTCAGTTTCTTCATTGAAAGAATATGGTGTCTCTTTTCGGACCGATTGAACAAATTTTTCCAAAAACCCGGGAATATTTGACCCCGCAGGCTTGGGAAAGGGTCGTTTCCCGGGTCGAACACATGAACAACCTGGAGTCTCTCGCCGAAAGCCCGGACGTTTTCACCCCGGAGGGTCCGCCCTTCCTCAAGGACCTGGCCCGTCTGGAATGGGCCGTCCATCAGACCCAAATGCAGGCCGCCAATTCGGTTCTTAAACCGGACGATTGGATCGTCAATCCCGCCCTGCAATTGCTCACGGTTTCCTTTAGCGGTCTCCCCCGGCTTTTATTTGAACCGGAACAAAAGACGACGCCCCAGGCGGGGGAGGAACTGGTCTTAATCTGGCGCAAACCGCGCGGTGGAGAAATCAGTATGCGCGCCGCCCGGGATGAAGATCTGCTGGCCCTGAAGATGATTCTCGAGGAGGTCAGTCCGGAGGCGGCCGCCGCTGCGGGCGGCGTCCAGGTGGGAACTGTCGAAGGCACCCTACGGCAGGCTGCGGCGGAGGGAATCCTGATCGCCCCCCGCACCCGGATCCGACGGGAGCCGGCCGTCGTTTCCGGAAGCGCCGTTAGCGACCCCGCATTCCTGGAAGCCGACTTCTTCACCCTCCAGTGGCACCTCACCCAGGCCTGCGACCTCCACTGCAAACACTGTTACGACCGCAGCAGCCGTTCCCCCCTGACGTTGGACCAGGGGCGGCGGATTCTCGCCGACCTCCAGCGTTTTTGCCGGGAAAAGCGGGTCCAAGGCCAGATCAGCTTCAGCGGAGGCAACCCCCTGCTCTATCCGCATTTCGACGAACTCTACCGGGCCGCGGCCGAAGCCGGGTTTTCCCTGGCCATCCTCGGCAACCCGACCTCCCGGGAAAAACTGAAAACCATCCGGGCCATCCGGGAACCCGAATTTTTTCAGGTAAGCCTGGAAGGGCTGCAGGTCCACAACGATGCCATCCGCGGTTCGGGGCATTTCGAGCGGATCCTGGAATTCCTGCCGTTGTTAAACGAGCAGGGCATCTACTCCATGGTCATGCTGACCCTGACCCGGGACAACCTGCAGGAGGTGCTGCCCCTGGCCGAACTCCTGCGGGATAAAACGGATGCCTTCTTCTTCAACCGGCTGGCCCAGGTGGGCGAAGGGGCCAATCTAAAGGGGCCCGGCCGGGAGGAATACGCGGCCTTCCTGGAGGCCTATCTGGAGGCGGCCGCCGCCAATCCGATCCTGGGTCTGAAGGACAATCTTACCAATATCCTCCATTACCGGAAGGGGCAGCCTCTTTTCGGCGGCTGCACCGGGTACGGCTGCGGCGCGGCCTTTAATTTTCTCACCTTACTTCCGGACGGCGAGGTCCATGCCTGCCGGAAGCTGCCCTCCCTGATCGGCAACGTCCTGGAAAACAGTCTGACGGACATCTACGACTCCGAGGCGGCGGGGCGCTACCGGGGCGGCACCGCCGCCTGCCGGGGCTGCCCCATCCGGCCCGTCTGCGGCGGCTGTCTGGCCGTGGTCTACGGGGCGGGGCTGGATATCTTCCGGGAACGGGACCCCTACTGCTTCCTTTAAACCTCCTTAGCCGGCTCCTCCCATACCACGGACAAGGTTGTTGACATATCCCTCAATAGGATGTAATCATGATTACAATTTATGTTATCATGGAGTCGCATAATGATCAGGACCCAAATCCAGTTGACCAAAGACCAGGCCCGGGCCGTAAAAAAAATGTCCGCGGACCGTGGGGTCTCCATGGCGGAATTTATCCGCCAGGCTGTAGAAGGCTTGATCAAGTCATCCCCCGACCCGGATCGACAGGAAAAAATAAAGAGGGCCAGGAAAATAGTCGGGCAATACAAATCCGGGAAAGGGGATGTTTCAAATA
>JALOOY010000390.1 GCA_025454185.1 Thermodesulfobacteriota bacterium | reverse complement strand
CGCATGCCGAAACGCAGTGGGGCCCCTTCAAAAGCCGGTCCGGTAGCGCAGGAGGCGGAGATCAGACGGTCTTAATTGCCCAGGATGAATTCGCCGATGGTGCCGAGCTCGATAATCAGCTCCATGGCCACCTGGTTGTAGGGGGCTTCGGCAATCAGCACGCCCACATTGTCGGCGCCCACAAAGCCGGCCTCGATGGGCAGGCAGTGCACATAGGCGCCGGGGGCGATCTTGATGCCCCAGCCATGGGCCTCTTTTTCTTCGTCGGCCTCCTTCTGGGCGTACACGGCGCAATGCAGACAACGGAGCGATTCCGGAATGACCTGGGCTTCGGAAAAACCCAGTTCCACCTCATCAAGACCCTGACGCTGGTCCAGGGCCAGCACGGGTGCAGGCTGTCGGGCTTCCTTCTTCACCCCTTCCTTGGGGATTTCCTCCACGGCCTTGAGCGGTTTGGGACGGTCTTCCTTCATGTCCTTGCCGGCCAGGTGAAGCTCGATGGAAATGGCCGCCTCCTTTCCGGCCCGCACGGCCTGGATGACATTGGCTGGTCCGCTGGCCCCGTCGCCCCCGGCGAAGACGCCCGGGACATTGGTCTCGAAGGTGCCTTCATCCGCCTGGATGACGCCCGAGGGCCTGCGGGACACCTCGGGGAAGAGGCCTTCATCGGCCCGCTGGCCTACGGCCACAATGACGGTTTCCACGGCCAGGGTGGGGGCCGGTTCTTTGGAAAACTGCGGCGCGAACCGTCCCTGGTCGTCATAGACCGACACGCAGCCGACGGTTTCCACGGCGCTGACCCGGCCGTTTTCGCTGTGGATGGCGCCCACGCCCAGGGAAGGATGGATGATCACCCCTTCTTCCCGGGCCTGCTCGATTTCCAGATCCTGGGCCGGCATCCGGTCCCGGCAGGTCAGGTCATCGGACTCCAGACAAAGCAGATGGACCTCCCGGGCACCCAGGCGCCCGGCCATGCGGGCCGCATCGATGGCCACACTGCCGCCTCCCACTACGGCTACTTTTCCGCTTAAGGTGACCTGGGCCCCGGCATTGACCTCCCGGAGCAGGTCGAGGGCCTTGAGGACCCCCGGGCTTTCCTCACCGGGAACGTTCAACTGCTGGCTTTTCCAGGTCCCGGTGGCCAGGAAAACGGCCTTATAATCCTGGCCGAAAAGTTCCGGCAAGCTGCTTATGGGGGTGTTGGTCTTGATCACCACGCCCAATTCTTCGATGTAGCGGATCTCGTCATCCAGGATGCTTTTGGGCAGCCGGTATTCCGGAATGCCGTAGCGCATCATCCCCCCCGCCAGAGGTTGGGCTTCAAAGACCGTTACCGGATACCCGCTGTTGATCAGGTCATAGGCGCAGGCCAATCCGGCCGGCCCGGACCCGACCACGGCGTGGGGGGTGTCTTTTTTCAAGGCAATGGGCGTGGCCTTTTCCCGGCCCGCGGACAATTCAAAATCGGCCAGGAAACGATGGGCCGCCCGAATGGAGATGGGCTCATCCACCTTACCCCGTTCGCAAATCTGTTCACAGGGATGGGTGCAGATCCGTCCGCAGACCCCGGGAAAGGGATAAGACAGGCGGACCAGTTCCAGGGCCTCCTTGAATTTGCGCTGGGCGATGAGATACAGGAAGTCATCCACATTGACGCCGGCCGGACAGGCCACCCGGCAGGGGGCGTACTTGCCCTTCTCTTCCCGCTCTTTTTCCTGGGGTATCTTGAAACCGAAATCACGGGCCTTCACATCAATGGAATGATGCAGGCTCGGGGGAAAGGGGGAACGGCCGATGTAACGGGGATTGATATTTAAATAGATATGATGCATGCAGGTATTGCCCACCAGGGACATATCCAGGATATCCTGGCGTTTGATGCCGGCCGTTTCGGACACCTCGGCCACGATATTGTTCAGACCGTCGACAATGGCCTGGTTCAAGATCTCCAGACCTTCGGGATTGGTCATGGTGTAGCTGATGCGGGACATGACGTCTTCCCCATAGACGATCTGGGGATTCATCATGGAGGCGGTGGCGACTACGGTCCCGTCGTCCAGGTCACACAAATACCCGGCCACCGTGGAAGTGCCCACGTCGACCGCCAGGCCGTAGCCTTTTTCGTTAAATCCCGGTTCTACCCGGATGACCTCTTTCCCGTGCCAGATAGAAACGGTAATCCGCCACTCTCCCTGACGGATCAGGTCCTGCAAAAACATGAGGACTTCATAATCAATGGTCAGGCCCTTCAGACCGTATTGGGCCTCCAGGGTCGCCGTCAACCGTTCCCAGTCTCCGACGTTATCCTCCAGGGTGGCTTTGATCAGCTCGACCTTATATTTCTTAACCGCCGGGTTGACGGCTATGGGGCGGGCCGTCGGGGCCTTGCGGACCACCTGCTTGCCCATGCGGCTTTCCTCCGGGACGAAAACCACCAGATTGTCGAGGACCTGAGCCTGGCAGGCCAGCCGGTAGCCCTCGTCGACCTGACGCAAATTGAAAAATTTCCTTTCCGAGGGGCCCATGGCCGAGAGGCTGTCCCGGCTGGAGCGGATCCCGTACTTCTCGAATTCCCCTTCTTCTACCCGCACTTTGCAGGTCCCGCAAATAGCCTGTTCGCCGCAGACGCCTTCGATGTCCACGCCCAGGGCCACGGAGGCCTGTTTGAGGGTTTTCCCCCGGTCCACATATCCCCGGCAGCCCGAGGGCTGGAAAATGACCAGGCACTTTTCATTTTCACCACTTGCCATAAAAAAGCTTCCTTTCTCTTTGCCCCGCTCCGGGATTATTTGCCCTTTTCCTCGTCCCGCAGCATCTTGATCAATTTGATGGCTTCATCGACGGCGGTTCCGGCGTCCTTGGCGTAGCCGTCGGCGCCGAATTTTTTTACGGTTTCCGGCGTAATGGGGGCCCCGCCCAGCATGACCCGCACCTTCGGGTTACGCTCCTTGAGTTTCTGAACGATTTCCGGCATGCTGATCATGCTGGTGGTCATCAGGGCCGAAAGGCCGACGATGTCCGAATCCGTCCGAAGCTGCTCTTCAATGAATTTTTCCAGGGGTACGTCCTTGCCCAGGTCGTAGACGGTCCAGCCAGCCACCTCGAACATCATTTTGATCAGGTTTTTCCCGATGTCGTGCACGTCGCCTTCCACTACACCCAGGACGATGGAGCCCTTGGCCTCGCTGGTCCGGCCCGAGGCGACGATGGCCGGTTTGAGTATCTCCAGCCCGGCATAGAGGGCATCGGCGCACAGCAGCAGT
>JALOOY010000389.1 GCA_025454185.1 Thermodesulfobacteriota bacterium | reverse complement strand
TATTCATCCAGGTCCACGGTCTTCCCAACCTGGATCTTTTTCAAATCCACCCGGGAGAGATGCCCGTAGGCCTTAAAGCGGGAGATGTCGAAATAGACGGAGCGGAATTTCTCATAGGCAAAGCCTTTTTGCAGAAGCTGCCGGGAGAGCTCGATCATGTCCTCCACATGTTCACTGGCCTTGGGATAGAGGGAGGCCCGTTTGAGGCGCAGGGTGTCGATGTCTTCCAGAAAGGCTGCGGTATAATGGCCGGTGAATTCCTCCAGGCTCTGCCCGGCCTCCTCGGCCCCGCGGATGGTACGGTCATGGAGGTCCGTTATGTTCATTACGTGAAACACGTCCAGGCCTGAAAACTCGAGGTGCCTGCGCAGCAGGTCGGCCATGACAAAACGGCGGCAATGGCCCAGATGGATCAACTCGCTGACAGTAGGCCCGCAGGAATAGATGGAAACCCTGCCGGGCGTCAAGGGGGTGAAATGCTCCTTTTCCCGGGTCAGGGTGTTGTAAAAGACCAGGCCGCCCCTTTCTTTCTCCGCGAAGAGGGTGGTGCTCAAGTAGCGCTCACCGCTGTCGGGGCAGATGACCACCACCAGCCCTTTTTTCAAGGCCTGGGCCTTTTGCAGGGCCACAAAAACGGCGGCCCCGGCGCTCATGCCCACCAGCAGCCCTTCTTCGCGGGCCAGCTTGCGGGCCGTTTCGAAGGCGTCTTCGTCGTCCACGTTGACCACTTCGTCCGGCAGGTTTTTATCGTAGATCCCGGGTTTGTAGGATTCTTTCATGTTCTTCAATCCCTGGATCTTGTGGCCCAGGAAGGGTTCCACCCCCACGATCCGGATCTGGGGGTTGAACTCTTTGAGTCCGCGGGTCAGGCCCATGAGCGTGCCGCTGGTGCCCATGGTGGCCACCACTAGGGTCACTTTTCCGCCGGTCTGTTCCCAGATTTCCCGGGCCGTTCCCCGGTAATGGGCGTTGATGTTGTCTTCATTGTTGAACTGATCGGGCAGATAATACAGGTCCGGATGCTCGCGGGCCATCTGATAGACCGTCTCGATGGCCCCGTCGGTTCCCAGATGGGCCGGCGTCAGGAGCAGTTTGGCCCCGTAGGCCCGCAGGATTTTCTGCCGTTCCACGCTGGCCGATTCGGGCATGGCCAGCAGCAGCGGATAACCCTTGACCGCGGCCACCATGGCCAGGCCGATGCCGGTGTTACCGGAGGTAGCCTCGATGATGGTCTTGTCTTTGGTCAGAGCTCCGCTCTCTTCGGCCCCTTCGATCATGGACAGGGCCACCCGGTCCTTCACCGATCCCCCGGGATTGAAGGCCTCCAGTTTGGCCCAGACATTAACTTTTTTATGGGCATTGAGCCGGTTCAACCGAACCAGCGGCGTATGACCGATGAGCTTTAATATGTCCGTATAAGCGTGTTTCATGAGCTAAGGCCGGCTTTGCGGGGCCGGTTTTTTTCCTTTCGGGCGATTGATTTTATCATAGAGGGCGATCTGCTCGGTCAGCGAGAGCTTGAAGGGACCGGGTTTCTTTTTGCCGCGGCACAGGCGGCAGCGGTCCTGGGAACAACCCTGGCAGTACCGGCAATCCGGGCATTTTCCCCTTTTTGGGGCAATCCCGGGGGGCGCCAAAGGCCGCAGTTCTTCCATAGTGATCAAGCGCGCGGCCTTGGATCGGCCTTGTGGACCGGTCCCGCTACCTCCGGCCTCGGGCTGTAAAGCCGCTGCCGTCCAGGTTTTTTCCCCCGACGCCTTACGCCTTACGCCTTGCGCCTTGCCTGCCTTCATTCCACCGTAACGCTTTTTGCCAGGTTTCGCGGCTGGTCCACATCGGTGCCCCGCAGCACAGCGATGTGATAGGCCAGCAACTGCAGGGGGATCGTAAATAGAATGGGGGAGAGGGGCCAACTGATCCGGGGCACCTGGATGAGGGCGTCGGCCTCGATTTTTTCGTTGGGACCCGCCTCCCGATCGGTCAGGGCGATGATCCGGCCCCCCCGGGCCCGCACCTCCTGCAGATTGCTCCGGACTTTTTCCAGCACGGCATTGTCCGGCAGCAGCATCACCGTGGGCAGGTTTTCATCGATCAGGGCGATGGGGCCGTGTTTCATCTCCCCGGCCGGATAGCCCTCGGCATGAATATAGGAGATCTCCTTGAGTTTCAGTGCCCCCTCGAGCGCAATAGGGTAATGGATTCCCCGGCCCAGAAAAAGGAAATCGCTGGCCTGAAAGTAGGCCTGGGCCACGGCTTCGATCTGCTTTTCCCTTTCGAGCAGGGTCTCTACGCTTCCCGGCAGACGGAGCAGGTCCCGGGCGATACGGATCCTTTCTTCGGAGGGGAGACAGCCCAGTTCCTGGCCCAGATAGAGGGTCAACAGCGTCAAAGCCACCAGTTGGGTGGTAAAGGCCTTGGTGGAAGCCACCCCGATCTCCGGCCCGGCGTGGGTATAGATGACCCCGTCGGCTTCCCGGGCCAGGGTACTGCCTACGACATTACAGATAGCCAGGACCCGCGCCCCCTGCCGGCGACCCTCGCGCATGGCGGCCAGCGTGTCGGCTGTCTCTCCGGATTGGGAGATCAGGACGAGCAGGGTTCGGCCGTCGATGATCGGGTGGCGGTAGCGGTACTCGGACCCGTAGTCCACTTCCACCGGTATGCGGCAGTATTCCTCAAGGAGAAATTTGGCCACCAGCCCGGCATGCCAGGAAGTGCCGCAGGCCACGACGATGATCCGGTTGATTTCTTTCAGCTCCCGATCCGACAGCCCGATTTCCGGGAGGACCACGGCTCCGGATTCCGGGGAGATGCGGCCCCGAAACGTGTCGATCAGGCACTGGGGTTGTTCGAAGATCTCCTTCTGCATGAAATGCTTGTACCCGGACTTCTCGGCCATGACCGGATTCCAGGGGATTTTTTGAATTCTTTTAGCTATTTTTTCCTTCTGGCGGTTAAAAATTCTTGGTTCGGGAAGTTCCAGGACCGCCAGTTCCCCGTCTTCCAGGTAGATGACCCGGTCGGTATGGTGGAGAAAGGCCAGGATATCCGAGGCCACGTACAATTCCCCCTCCTCCAGGCCGATGACCAGGGGGCATTCCTTGCGCACCGCCACCAGACGTTGGGGCTGGCCCTGCTGCAGGACCACCAGGGCATAGGACCCTCGGATCTCCTCCAGAGTTTTCCTGACCGCATCCACCAGGTCCAGGTCCCGGGCATGGCGGTCGATGAGGTGGGCCACGATCTCCGAGTCAGTCTCGGAAGCAAACTGGTG
>JALOOY010000388.1 GCA_025454185.1 Thermodesulfobacteriota bacterium | reverse complement strand
AAAAAAACCTATGCCAAGGTGACCTTCGCCGACATTGCCGGACTGGAGGAGGGGCTGGCCCGCAAGGGGCTGCCGGGAAATTTCATCAGCCTCTTGTCCCGCATGGACGCCCTCATCCAGGTGCTGCGCGGCTTTGAAAATCCGGCCGTGCCTCTGGTGGGGGGCCGGATAGACCCGGCCCGGGACCTGGCGGTGCTGGAAGCCGAGTTCCTGCTCCACGACCTGGGTCTGGTCGAAAAGCGGTTTGAACGCCTGGCGGAGGGGCTGAAAAAGGGCGCCCTGGACCGGGAGCGGGCCCTGATGGAAAAAGGTCTGTTTGAACGATTGCAGGTCGCCCTGGAACAGGAGCAGCCGCTGCGCGATCTGTCCCTGACGGCGGAAGAGATAAAAACCCTGAAAGGCTACGGTTTTTTATCCCTTAAACCGGTGCTCATCCTGGTCAACACCGGCGACGACGGGCAGGCCCCCCCGGTAGCCTACGACCATCGCCAGAGCTTGATCGTGGCGCTTTCCGGGAAGCTGGAGCGCGAACTGGCCGAACTGCCGCCGGAGGAGGCGGAACTCTTCCAGGAGGAATTCGGCATAGGCGAATTGAGCCGGGGACGATTGATTCGCCTTTCCTACACCCTGCTGGGCTTACAGTCTTTTTTTACCGTAGGGGAGGACGAGGTCCGGGCCTGGACCGTCCGTAGGGGGGGCACGGCCCTGGAGGCGGCGGGGGCCATCCATTCCGATCTGGCCAAAGGGTTTATCCGGGCCGAGGTGATCGGTTACGATGAGCTGGTGGCCCTGGGCGGATTAAATCAGGCTAAAAACAAGGGTAAACTGCGCCTGGAAGGGAAGGAATATCCGGTGCAGGATGGAGACATCGTCCATATCCGGCACAATATGTAACTTTGTACGAAAAATAAAGACGAACATCCAACATCGAACGTCCAACATCGAATTGCGGTAATATATTGTTTATGCTTCCATTTTAATGCTTCGTCGGTGTTCGACCCGAGCGGGGGGGGTTATACAATCAGCTTTCGGCATCCGCATAAGTGGTAATAAACTCCCGGGAACGCGGCTGCCAGGTCAGACAGGAATTTTTGAGCCAGCGCCCGTTGTCCTCTTCGGGGAAGTCTTTGCGGATGAAACTCCCCCGGCTCTCTTTCCGGTTCAGGCCGGCCGTGAGTACGGCCCGCACCGCCATGGTCGCGCCGCGCAGATCGTGCAGCCAGATTTTTTCCTGAGGGTTGGAGGCCTGCAGGTCGGCGAGGCCCTGTTCGAGTTCCCCGATTTCCGCCAGGCCTGTCCGCAGGCCCTCCGCGGTCCGCACCACACCCGCTTTTCCCCAGGCGGCGGCCTTCAGTCGTTTTCGGAATTTCCCGATCGACTCCAGAGAAGAAACGGGAGCATATTTCGGCAGCAGACTTTCCGTGGCCGGCGCCGATGTCCTTTGCCCTCCGGAGCGCCGGGCGGCGCTTGATCCGGCCAGCCATCCCGATACCAGACATTCGGTCAGGGCATTCCCGCCCCGGCGGTTGGCCCCGTGGAGTCCCCAGACCATTTCCCCGCAGGCGAAAAGGCCCGGCAGGTCGGTTTCCCCCTGGCCGTCAATACGCACGCCGCCCATGAAGAAATGGGCTGCCGGGGCGATGGCCACCGGGGTGCGCCGAAAGTCGAAAGCGAGTCTGGTCATCCCCTTCAGCGGGTGCCGATCCCACCAGGAGGCCGGCACGGATCGGAAGTCCAGAAAGACCGGGCCGGCTGTTTCCAGCCTTTCATAGAGGGCCGCCGAGAATTCGTCCCGTTTTTCCATGATGGCCTCCCCCAAAGAGCCTGCCCCGTGGATAAAGGACAGGTCCTGCCCGCGGGCATCCACCAGACGCACTTCCCGGGGCAGCGGCGGATAGAGGATCAGGGAGGGTAAACGGGGTTCAGCCAGGACCAGCGGGAAAAACTGCACGAATTCCATGTCCCAGAGGGCCAGACCGGCCCGGGCTGCCAGGGCGTAGCCCTGACCCAGCGTACTTTTCTGGTTGTCGTTGCGGTGATACACTGCACCGGCGCCGCCGGCGGCCAGGATGACGGCCCCGGCCGATAACCGGGTCTCCTGCCCCCGGGTATCCAGACCTTGCACTCCCGCGGCCCGGCCCTCTTCGACCAGGATCTCGGTCACATAAAAACCGGTGTCGATGTGCAGGTGCTCCGCCTGTTTGACCCGGTCGGCCACCCGGCGGACCAGGTGGACCCCCGGAATGGCCCGCGGGTCCGGAGAGAGAATGGCATAGGTGTCCCGGGAACTCTGGGCCTCCAGTCCGCAGGCGAGCAGCCTTTCGATGGCTCCGGGGGCTTCCTGGGCCACCCGGGACACCCAGGACTTCCGGTTGATCCGCCGCCCGATCTCCCAGGTGTCTCGGACATACTGTTCCGGCGGATAGGCGGCGGTAGGGGCGGCCAGCACGGCGTTGGACAAGGCCGAATTGGTGCCCATCCCCAGTGAGCTGCGGTCCAGCAGGAGCACCCGGGCCCCCTCCTGCCCGGCGGCCCAGGCGGCCATCATGCCGGCCAGCCCGGCGCCGATGATGAGGACGTCGGCTTGAGAGTCTTGGAGTTTCATTTCAGTTCACCTGCTGAGCTTGAAATTTTGACGTATATACGAGAATCATGGAGACAAATTCGAATTTTAGTTCACGATTTTAAGTATTTTCGGCCCGGTTTGTAGAAAGGGCCTTTTCCTCCAATTGCCGCGTATACTCCGCCCAGGCCTTTTTTTCTTCTTCACTGCCCCGCCAGATGGTGAAATGGCAGGTCCGGGCCCCGGCCGGGATCGTGCAGTCGAAGCGGAGCTGAAACCCCTGAACCAGGCCGGTTTCCTCCAGGGCGTCGAGCATCCCCTGGACCAGATAACGCTGGACCCGGCATTCGAAGGCCCGGTACTGGTCCTGGTGGGGACACCAGAGGATGTCGAAACTGACCTGATCGGGCGAGTCGATCTGCGGGGCCTCCAGGGAGGCATAGACGATGCGATTTACGACCGTGGCAAAAAAGCTGATGAACTCGGCCTCCGACATGGTCCGGGGTCTGATCATATCCTGCAGGACCTGACGTCCGATGTCCAGCCCGGTCTGCCGCAGGGCCTCGGCTACCACTTGCTGGCCCTCCCGGCCCCAGCGTTTTTCGCAATCCTTCAGGATGCGGATGACGGCCATGGCCTGCATGGTGCCCCACTGCCAGAGCACGGACGGATCGAAATCGGTCGCGGCCAGCACCTCCTCCCGGAGACGCTG
>JALOOY010000010.1 GCA_025454185.1 Thermodesulfobacteriota bacterium | reverse complement strand
CCGGCGTTTCACCCGGTATATACTGGGGGATGAAGCCTAAGCCAAACATTATTCAGTTTTTGGCTTAAAATTCGAAATCGGTGCTTCGGATCTCGGATTTATGAATGCGGTTGCCTAAGGCGTTACGTGAGGATAGCTCTATGGCGCGGACCAAAAAGGTGTATAAACGGGTGCTGCTGAAGCTGAGCGGCGAGGCCCTGGCCGGGGAGCGGGGCTACGGCCTGGATGTGGGTGTGATCCAGAAAACCGCCCAGGAAATCAAGGAAGTGACCCGGCTGGGTACGCAACTGGGGGTGGTGGTGGGCGGGGGCAATATCTTTCGGGGGCTGGCCGCCAGCGCCCGGGGGATGGATCGGATTCAAGCCGATTATCTGGGCATGCTGGCCACCCTCTTCAATGCCGTGGCCATCCGGGAAACCCTGGTCCGGGTCAAGGTGCCGGCCATGGTTTTTTCGGCCCTGCCGCTTCCGGCCCTGGCGGAAACCTATTATCCCCAGACCGCCCGCCGCGAAATGGAGGCCGGCAAGGTGCTGCTCCTGGCCGCCGGGACGGGGAATCCCTATTTCACCACCGATACGGCGGCGGCCCTGCGGGCCTCGGAACTGGGGGCCGACCTCATCCTGAAGGCCACCCAGGTGGACGGGGTCTACGACGACGACCCGCGCCTCAATCCCCAGGCCCGGCTCTTTGCCGAAATGGAATACGATCAGTACCTGCAGGGGAGACTGGAGGTCATGGACGCCACCGCCATTTCGCTGGCCAGGGAGAACAATATTCCCATCGTGGTCTTTAACGGCATGATCAAAGGCCATTTGAAAAAAATCATAACCGGGTCTTCTATCGGTACGCTTATTCGAGGGGGCAGGGCATGATCGACAAGGTCTATAAAGAAACCAAGGATAAAATGGAAAAGGCCCTCGAGGCCCTGCGGAAAGAACTGAGCCGCATCCGCACCGGCCGGGCCACAGCGGCCCTGCTGGACGGCATCCGGGTTCAGTATTACGGCAGCCTGGTACCGCTCAATCAGGTGGGATCGGTGGCCGTGCCGGATAGCCGCCAGATCACCATCCAGCCCTGGGACGTGAAGGCCATCGGAGAAATCGAAAAGGCCATCCTCAAATCGGAACTGGGCTTGAACCCCATCAACGATGGAAAACTCATCCGGATCAATATCCCCAGTCTGACGGAGGAACGGCGGCGCGACTTGGTCAAGGTTACCAAAAAGATGGCGGAAGAATCCCGGGTGGCCCTGCGCAACATTCGGCGGGAGAGCAACGAAGGCCTCAAGGCCCTGAAAAAAGACAAGGCCATTTCCGAAGACGACCTTTTCAAGGCCCAGGATGAGATCCAAAAGATCACCAAGGATTTTATAGAGCGCCTCGATCGGCTGGGAGAAGAAAAAGAAAAGGAAATCATGCAGTTTTAGTGTCGGAGATCCGGGGGACTCAGGCGGTGCGAAAAATCGATCCAGAAAAATTGCCCCGGCATCTCGCCGTGATCATGGATGGCAACGGACGCTGGGCGGAACAACGCTCCCTGCCCCGGCTGGCCGGACACCAGGCCGGCGTGGAATCCGTCCGGGAGGTGGTACGGACCTGCAGGGAGCTGGAGATTCCGGTCCTGACGCTCTATGCCTTTTCCCGGGAAAACTGGTCCCGGCCGCCCTGGGAAGTCCGGGCCTTGATGGGGCTCCTGTCCCGTTACCTGCGCTCGGAAATCCGGGAACTGAAAAAAAACGGGATCGCCCTGAAGGCCATCGGGGACCTGGAAAAACTGCCTCAGAAAGTACAGGACCTGCTGGTCCGGACCGGGGCTGAAACGGCCACCGGCCGGGAAATGGTCCTGAACCTGGCCCTGAGTTACAGCGGCCGGGCCGAGGTCCTCCAGGCGGTCCGCCACCTGATCCGGGATGTCCAGCAGGGCCGGGTGGAACCCGACCTGATCGACGAACCTCTGTTCAGCCGGTATCTGTACACGGCGGGGCTCCCGGATCCCGATTTATTGATCCGTACCAGCGGGGAGTTCCGGCTTAGTGATTTCCTGACCTACCAATCGGCCTATGCCGAGATCTATGTCACCAAAACCCTCTGGCCGGACTTCCGTAAAAAAGACCTGCTGGCGGCCATCGGCGAATTTCAGAACCGGGAAAGAAGATTCGGTTTGACCGGCGAACAGATCCGCGAAAAAAAGACCCTTTCCAACCGGTGATCCTGCAGGTGCCCCTTTGGGATCGCCCCCATCCTCCCATATGCAGCGCTTTCTGACGGCCGCACTCCTGATCCCGGCCCTTTTTGCCTATCTTTTCTGGGGAGGACCAACCCTTTTTGTCCTGTTGACCTGGGCCGGGATCGTGATGGGGGCCTATGAATACACCAGGCTGACCAAGCCCCGGATCGCGGCGCCTTCATTCCTCCTCTATGCCCTGGCGGGATCCGCCGCCCTGGGCGGCGCCGTCTGGAACGGCCCGGCCGGGTTGCTGGGCGCCCTGGAATTGACGTTTCTGACCTGGGCTGCTTATCGGATCGTGACCTTTCGGGACCCGCAGACTTTCTTCGAGGGGTCGGGCAAGGAATTGTTCGGCCTGCTCTATTTATCTCTTTTCATGCCCTTTTTTGTCCTGATCCGCTTCGCGCCCCAGGGACTGAACTGGATTTTTTTTTTATTGGCCGTCAATTATGCCGGGGATACGGCCGCTTACTATGCGGGCCGCACCTGGGGCCGGCACAAACTGGCCCCGGCGGTGAGCCCCAAAAAGACCTGGGAAGGCTCCTGGGGAGGATTGGCCGCCAATGGTCTGGTGGCCTTGATTTTTCAATGGGCCATCTTTCCTGACCTCCCCCTCCTGGAAATCGTGCTGCTCGGGTGCCTGCTCGGGGGCCTGAGCCAGGTGGGTGATTTGACGGAATCCCTGATCAAACGGGCCTCCGGCTTCAAGGATTCCGGGGAGCTGTTCCCCGGCCACGGCGGTTTTCTGGACCGGGTCGACAGCCTGCTGCTCCCGGCTCCGCTGCTCTATTTCTATCTACGCTACTGGACGGCCGGACCATGAGCCCCGTCATCCGTCCCAAGCGCCTGGCCATTCTGGGCAGCACCGGCTCCATCGGCACCCAGGTCCTGGATCTGGTACGCCTCTTTCCCGAACGTTTTCAGGTTTGCGGACTGGCCGCCGGCCGGAATGCGGCCCTGTTGGCAGCCCAGGTGCGGGAATTTCATCCCTCCTGGGCGGCCCTGACTGTCCGGGAGGAGGCCGAATCGCTGCGGGCTGCCATCCGTAACGACCCCGCCCCGCAGGTTTCCTGGGGGCCGGAGGGACTGGATCACATCGCCGGCCTGCCCGAGGCCGATCTGGTGGTTTCGGCCCTGGTGGGGGCCGTGGGATTGAAACCTACGTTGACCGCCATCCGTTCCGGCAAGACCGTGGCCCTGGCTAATAAGGAACCCCTGGTTATGGCCGGGGCCCTGGTTCTGGAAGAGGCCCGCCGTCGGGGCGTGGCTGTTCTGCCCGTGGACAGCGAGCACAGCGCCGTTTTCCAGGTCCTGCAGGGGCAGACCAAGCGGGACCTCAAACGGATTATCCTGACCGCTTCGGGCGGGCCCTTCCGGACCTGGCCGGCCGAAAGGATGGCCGGCATCGCCGGTCCGGAGGCCCTGCGCCACCCCACCTGGAAAATGGGTCCGAAGATAACGGTGGACTCGGCCACCCTGATGAACAAAGGCTTGGAAGTCATGGAGGCCCGCTGGCTTTTTGACGTGCCCCTGGAACGCATTGCGGTCGTCATCCATCCCCAGAGCATCGTGCACTCCCTGGTGGAGTTCCAGGACGGGGCCCTGTTGGCTCAGATGGGGCCGCCGGACATGCGTCTGCCCATCGCCTATGCCCTTTCCTATCCGGAGCGACTGGTCCTGCCCCAGTCCGGGCTGGATTTGACGCGGCTCCCGGGATTGACCTTCCTGGAACCGGACCTGGAGAAATTTCCCTGCCTGGGGCTGGCCTGGGAGGCGGCCCGGGCCGGAGGGAGTCTGCCCATCGTGTTGAACGCGGCCAATGAAGTGGCCGTAGCCGCCTTTTTGCAGGGTGCGCTGCCTTTCGGGGGGATTCCCCGGATTATCCGCCGGATGATGGACAAACATGCTATAATGACCCCGCAGGGTCTCGAAGAGATCCTGGCCGTCGATGAAGAAACCCGTTTTTTGACCAAGGAACTCATTCGGGCTGAGGGCCGATGAAATACCACAGCAGGAAGTAGACGAATCGTATGGAAGCATTGTCAGGATTTTTTTTCGAGCTGACCCTGGCCGCCTCGACGGCGAGCCCGGGCTGGGCCTCTGGTTTTCTTTTTAAAGTGCTGTCTTTTGTTGTAGTCCTGGGCCTGCTCATCTTTTTTCATGAATTGGGGCATTTTCTGGCCGCCAAGTTCTTCGGGGTCCGGGTGATTCGCTTCTCTTTCGGCCTGGGACCACGGCTCCTGGGGGTCAAGGTGGGCGAAACCGATTACTGCCTGTCCGCCTTTCCGCTCGGTGGGTTTGTCAAAATGGTGGGGGAAGGCACCGAAGACGAGGTGGCTCCCGAAGAAGAGGCCCGTTCCTTCGCCAATAAACCGGTCTGGCAGCGGATGGTCATTGTTTTTTGCGGCCCTTTGTTTAACTTTTTTTTCGCCTTCGCGGTCTTTACCCTGGTATTTGCCACCATGGGCCAGATGGACCTGACCAACGAGATCGGCGAGATCAAACCGGGTTACCCGGCCGCCCAGGCCGGCCTCCGTCCGGGCGACAAGATCGTGCAAATCGGGGCCACCCCCGTATCCCGCTGGAAAGAGCTGCCGGAGATCGTCCGCCGCTATCCGGATCAGGCCGTGCCGCTGGTGTTTGAGCGGGAGGGACGCCGCCAGCAAACGGTGGTTACGCCCATCCGCAAACCGGTGAAGAACATTTTCGGCGAAGAGACCCAGGAGGCGGTCATCGGCATTACCCCGGCCAGCCGGGTGGTTACCCGCCAACTGGGACCCTGGGAGGCCATCCTCGACGGCGGGCTCCAGACCTGGAACATCACCCGTATGACCGTGATCAGCCTGGTCAAGCTGATTGAGCGGAAAATCCCCCTGGAAACGCTGGGTGGCCCGATTTTCATCGCCCAACTGGCCGGCCAGCAGGCCCAGGAGGGCTGGCTCAACCTGATATTTTTTACCGCCCTGTTGAGCGTTAACCTGGGGATCCTGAATTTGCTGCCCATCCCCATTCTGGACGGGGGGCATATTTTTTTCTTTGCCGTCGAAGCCGTTCTCCGCAAGCCCTTGAGCCTGAAGGCCCGGGAAAGGGCTCAGCAGGTGGGCATGTTTATTCTGATTGTACTCATGGTTTTTGTTTTCTATAACGATATTCTCCGTCTCCTCCGGCCGTGAAGATCCTGGTGCTGGATACGTCGGGAGAATACGGCGGCGCGGCCCTGCTGGAAAAAGAGACCCTGCGGGCCCAATGCCGGATTCGGGTGAGCGGGACCCATTCCGCAGGGTTATGGCGGGTCCTGCAATTTTTGTTGTCCGAAGCCGGCTGGGCCTGGGAGGATGTGGAGGCCTGGGGCGTGTGCCGGGGACCGGGGAGCTTTACCGGGGTGCGGATAGGCCTGGCCACGGTAAAGGCCCTGGCCCTGGTTACCGGGAAACCCCTGGCGGCCGTCTCCGGCCTGGAGGTCCTGGCCCGGCCCTGGAGCTATGCCCCTTATCTGGTCTGTCCCATGATCGACGCCCGCCGCCAGGAGGTCTACGCGGCGGGCTACCGTTCCGATCCGCAGGGTCGGTGGTCCCGGGTCCTGGAAGAGACCCATGAGGGGCCCCTGTGTCTGGCGGACCGGTTGCGGGAACCGGCCATCCTGGTAGGAAGCGGGGCCTGGCTCTATCGGGCGTCGCTGCGGGAACGGATGGGGTCACGGGCCTTGATCCCCCCCCCGCCCCATCATGCGCTGTCGCTGCACCAGTTGGGGGTCCTGGTCTGGGACCATCTGGGCCGGGGACTGACGACCGCCCCCCGGGACCTTGAACCCCTGTACCTGCGTCCTCCGGACGCCGTTTTGCCGCCTGCTCCGGTCGAATCCGGGGAGCGTTCGTCCTGACCTGTGCCGGCGACCGGGTTTCCCTGGATCATGCCCTTAAAATTCGGTTCCAAACTGATCCTGATCTATCTGGTTTCCCTCTGCCTGGCCCTGGGGGCGGTGCTGCTCAGTGCCCAGTCCATCATCTCCCAGCAGATCCAGCGGCGCCACCAAAAAAAATTGGAGGCCTTGACGCAAAACGTTTTTTTTCAGTTGGACAAGAAAAAGGATGAAATTCGTTTGATCGCCCGGGCCATAGCCAACCTGGGTCAGATGGGGGTTCTGGTAGACCAGCGGGAAGTGGGGCAGATTCGCCGGCTGGTGCGGCCTGTTTTTAAGGATTCCGGGCTGGATGTCCTGTACCTGGCGGATCCTGCCGGCGGACTGCTGCTGCAGTTGCAAACAGAACGTTTTACCGCCATGGGAAAAAAGGAGGCTTCTCTGGTCCGCCGCGCTATTCTGGGGGATTACCGCATGCGGCTCAGCCGTTGGGAACAGGGCATTTTTCTGACCGGCAGTACCCCCATCATCCTGGAAGACCAAGTGGCCGGGCAGGTCTACGCCGGGCTTTTGATCGGCAACGATTTTATCCGGGGGCTGGCCATGGACAGCGACGCTTTTCTGGCCATCATCAACGAGGGCACGGTACTGGCCAGTACCCTGTCCGGACGGGAAAAGGAAACGGAGGAACTGGAATTTTCCGAAGACCTGCTCCAGGACATCAAGGCCCTGAAAGGGCAGCCCCTGCCGGTTTATGTAGAAGAAACGATGTACACCATGAAATCGCAGCCGCTCCGGGACAAAGGAGGGAATCTGCTCGGATTTCTGGTAATCGGCCTTTCCCGGAACGAGCTCAACCAGACCGCCGCCTCCCTGCAAAGAAATATCCTGGCCATCGGACTGGTTTCGGGGGCTCTCGGCATATTGTTGACCGTAGGGTTAACCTATCGCATGCGGAAACAGATTCAGCATTTGACCGGCGGTACCCACCGGATCAGCGCCGGGTTGCCCGCGGATATCATTCCGGTGATTCGCGGGGACGAATTGGGGGCCTTGGCCGACTCCTTCAACCAGATGTCCAGGACCCTGGCCGAGAGAAACCAGGTCCTGGAGGCAGAAAAAGAAAAAATTCTGGCCAATGTGGATTTTCTCTCCATGATGGTCCACGACGTGAAAGCCCCCCTGACGGGAGTACGGTTGATGCTGGAAATCCTCCTGGAGGACAGTCCGGATCAGGAGTTCACCCAACGCCTGCTGAACATGCGGGAGAGTATCGAAGAACTGCTGGCCCACCTGCAGAACGTCCTCTCCATTACCCAGATCGAAAAGGGACCGTTCACCCTCAAGCGGGAAGCGGTGCAACTGAATGCCCTGGCAGCGCTGGTCCGGAACCAGTGTCAGATCATAGCCGAAAGCAAACACATCCGCTGGCTGGAGGATCTGGCCCCGGATCTGCCCCCCGTGGCCGGCGATGAATTCTATCTGGAACGTCTCTTGTACAATCTTCTGATCAATGCCCTCCACTGGGCGCCCCGGGGAGGGTGGATAAAAATGACCACGCGGATGGTCAGCGGAACGGGGGAAAATTGGGCGACCCTGGAGGTGGCGGACAACGGACCGGGGATTGATGCGGAACAAAAAACCCTGCTATTTCAGAAATTCAGCCTGGGCCGGGAAAAAGGCCAGGCCGTGACCGCCCATTCCGGATTGGGGCTTTATATCGCCCAGACCATCGCCCGGGCCCACGGGGGCAAAATAGCGGAAGAGGGACGGGAAGGGGAAGGGGCCCGGTTCCTGCTCACCCTGCCGCTGCCGGACCCGGAGTAAAGGCCTATGGCTGCCATTCTGTTGGTGGATGACGATCTGAACACCTGCGCCGCCCTGCAGGCCGGACTGGCCAAGGACGGCCATCGGATCCTGGAGGCCCATTCCGGCAAGGACGCCCTGGAAAAGGTGCGCAGTCAGGACCTGGACCTGGCCATCATCGACTTGCGGATGCCGGGCATGGACGGCATGGAGTTTTTTCAAACCCTGAAAGCCCTGCGCCCGGAGGTTATGGCGATCATGATTTCCGGTCAGCCCACGGTGGACCTGGCGGTGAACGCCATCAAAAGCGGCATTTACGATTTTATTACCAAACCCTTCCGTTTGAGCGACATGAAGAAGGCCATCGCCCGGGCCTTGGAAGCCCAGTCTCTGGTCGTGGAAAATCGACGCCTGCGCCAGGCCCTGAAAGAAATGGCTGCTTTTACCGGGATCATCGGCAAGAGTCCGGCTTTCGTGGGGGTCCTGGATCTGGTTTCCAAAATCGCCCCGACCCGCAGCACCGTGCTGCTGACCGGGGAGAGCGGGACCGGCAAGGAAATCATTGCCGAGGCCATTCACTATGCCAGCCCCCGTTACGAACGGCCCCTGATCAAGATCAACTGCGGGGCCCTCACGGAATCGCTGCTCGAATCCGAGCTGTTCGGCCATGAAAAGGGGGCCTTCACCGGCGCTTATCAGCAGCGGCTGGGTCGTTTCGAAACGGGCAACGGCGGGACCATCTTTCTGGATGAGATCGGTGAAATGAGCCTGGGCATGCAGGTCAAGCTGCTCCGGGTCCTGCAGGACGGGTCTTTCGAACGGGTGGGCAGCAGCCGAACGATTCAGGTCGATGTCCGCATCATCGCCGCTACCAACCGCCAACTGGAGGAGGAAGTCAAGGCCGGCCGCTTCCGCCAGGATCTTTTTTACCGCCTGAACGTTATTTCCATTGATATTCCGCCCCTGCGGGAAAGGGTGGAGGACGTTCCCCTGCTGGCCGGCTATTTCCTGCATAAATATGCGGCGGTCAATAACAAAAACATCACGGGTTTTTCCGCCCCGGTGGCCCGGGCCTTGAGCGGCTATGACTGGCCCGGCAATGTCCGTGAACTGGAAAATGTCGTCGAGCGGGCGGTCTCCATCTGTCAGACGGCCGGCATCGAACTGGTGGACCTCCCGGCCCGGCTGCTGGCCCGTTCAACCATCGCCGAACAGGTAACCATTCCGATAGGGCTTTCCCTGGAGGAGATCGAAAGGCTGGTCATCGAAAAGACCCTGAGCAAGACCCGGGGGGATAAAAAAACCGCCGCCCGGGTCTTGGGCATCAGTCTTTCCAGCCTGTACAATAAACTGGCGCGGGGCGAATTGAAGGAACCCCCTGCTGGAGAGGAGCACCCGGGGGCTGCCGATGGAACTACGGACAGGTAATAAAGGGAAGGTTGGTCCGTCCTGGGTCTTCCAGGTCCTGGCCGTACTGGTCCTGGTACTCCTGGGGGCGGGCCTGCCCGGTCGGGCCGAGACGCAAACCTCCCCGCCAAAAAAGCCGGAACTGTACGGAGGCCCGCCTATCGAGACCAAAGTCCGGCAGGTCCCCGGAGTGGGTTTCCAGGCCGTTCCCCTATGGAAGCAGCACTGGGAGCAGGCCCGGAAAGCCGTACTGCAAAAGGAGATTCTTCCGGCCATCACGGCCTACCGGCAAGCCCTGATCTTGAAACCCAACCTGGATGAAGCCCGCCTGGAGCTGGTGCGCTTGCTGGAGAGCGTCCAGCGTTATGAGGAAGCCGCCGCCGAGCTGGAAATTTTTGTGGAACACCAGCCCCACAACCTGAAGGCCCAGCAGGAACTGGGCGATCTGCTGGCCCTGCGCAAGGAGTATCGTCGGGCAGCGGATTGGTACCAGCGGATCCTGCAGCGGACTCCCGAGAACCTGGCGATCCGCCTATCCCTGGCCGCTGCCTACAGCCAGATCAATGAAACGGAAAAGGCCATGATTGAGTGGCGCCAGGTCCTGGTCCGCGATCCCCAGCACTATGAGGCCCGATTAAATCTGGCCGATGGACTGCGGGCTACCCGCCGCTATGACGAATCCATCCTGCTGCTGGAGGGCCTGACCCGCCAGTATCCCAAACAGCCGGTTTTGAAAAAGAAACTGGCCCAGTCCCTGATAGCCGCCCAGCGGGGCAAGGAAGCCCTGCCTTATCTGCAGGAACTCCATCGGCTGGATCCCGGCGATCTGGAAATTCAACTGCAGATCGCCCAGGTGCTGGCCGCCGGGAAACAATACGACCAGTCCCTGCCTTATCTGGAAACCTACCTCAAAAAGAGGCCGGAAAATACGGGCGCTTTGTTGGAAAAGGCCCGTATTCTGCTCCATAAGGATCAGGTCGACGAGGCCTTTGAAACGTACAACCAGCTTAGAAAGATGGACCCCGGCAACCGGGACCTGCAGCGGGAAATTGCCGAAGCCTATTATGCCCAAGGGAAGACCAGGGAAGCCTTGGCCGCCTTCGAGGCCCTGACCGCGCATTTTCCCCGTGATGTCCGGCTCCTGGAAAACTTGGGCCGTCTGTATCTGCAGAAAAAGGACTACCCCCGGGCCATCCAGGCCCTGGAACAGGCCCTGGCCATCGATCCGGGTGGGGGTTATGCCCAGTTGGAGCTGGCCCGGGCCTATAACCTCTCCGGTCACAAGGAAAAGGCCGTCCCTTATTACCAGTCTTTGCTGAAAAAGGGGGACCAGCCGGAAATCAAGCTGGAATTGGCCGATTTGTTCCTCGAGATCGATCAACCGCAGGACGCCTTCCGTATCTACGAAGACCTGCTGCAGGAGGATCCCCAATGGTGGAACGTCCGCTACCGCTGGGCCACGGCCCTCTACCGGCAAAAGGATTATGGCCGGGCGTCCGAACAACTGGAAATTTTAATAAAAACCCAGCCCCGCCACAGCGGTATTTGGACGCTCCTCGGCTACAACGCCCTGGATCGGGGTGATTGGCCCCGGGCCCAGAAGGCCTTTCAGCAGGTGCTGGCCCTGGGCGAGGACCGGGGAAACATCTTGATCCAATTGGGCACCCTCTATCGTTTGCAGGGACGGCCCTTCAAGGCCTTACGTTACCTGGACTGGGCCCAGACGCTGAAGCCGGACGCGCGGGAGATACCGGTCCAGCGGGCCCTGGCGTTGATCGACGGCGGCCATTACGGGCAGGCCCGCAGGATCATCGAACCGCTCCTGGCTAGCCGCCCGAAAGATTTTTTACCGGCCTGGTGTTACTCCCGACTGCTGTTGGCCCTGGATCGCCGGGAGG
>JALOOY010000387.1 GCA_025454185.1 Thermodesulfobacteriota bacterium | reverse complement strand
AAAACCTCCAAATCAGGGTTCCGCGCATTGCCACCCATTGACCGCCAGTAATCAGGTGGTCCTGCCCGGGGCTTTTTTCTTGACCGCCTGCTGCCCGGAATGATGCCGACAAGCAAAAATCTTTTGCCTACCCCAAAGGCCTGGGCCAACTCTGTCTGCGTCAGCTTAAGGTTCTTGCGAATACCCCGAATTTGAGCGCTCATGTCCCCCTTTACCGCTTGCAGTAGGGCCGCCTGGGCCTCGGTGTAACGCCGGTAACTCTCCTCATCCCAAACACCTTCGCTGCAGGGCGGGCAGAATTGACCGTGCATAGCGTGCAAAGTCAAGGACTGGCCGCCATAGGAGACTGTTTCATCTTTGGTTTTGGCCGCCATTTTATGATGGCCGCAAGCTGGGCACTTCATCGTTTGCCTTATTTTTCCTTGAACTGAATAACCCACGGACGGTCATCAGGGAAGCAGGTGATCTTTATGTAAACAGCGCCACCCTCTTGATAATTATGGATTTTCCTAAGTTCCTTGACTTTATTAGCTTCCCGGGTAAAATTCGGCCATGGACGCTCCCGTTGACAATCCGCAACTCCGGCTGGCCTTTGAATATGTGCAGTACACCGGCCGCCATGTCTTCCTCACCGGCAAAGCCGGCACCGGCAAGACCCATTTTTTGCATACCCTGAAATCCCTGTCCCCCAAGCGGATGATCGTGGTGGCCCCTACCGGAGTGGCGGCCATCAATGCCGGCGGGGTGACTATTCACTCCTTCTTCCAACTGCCCTTCGGACCGATCCTGCCCGAAACCGATCCAGGCGGCGGTCCGCCCGCCGGGACCTACCGTTTCAACCGGCAGAAGATCGATATCATCCGCAGCCTCGATCTGCTGGTCATCGACGAGATCAGCATGGTGCGGGCCGATCTCCTGGACGGGGTGGACGCCGTGCTGCGCCGCTTCCGGCCCGGGGACCTGCCTTTTGGCGGCGTCCAGTTGCTCATGATCGGCGACTTGCAGCAACTGGCCCCGGTGGTCAAAAGTGATGAGTGGGAAATCCTGCGCCCTCACTACGAGACCATGTTTTTCTTCAGCAGCCGGGCCCTGGGCCGAACCAGCTTTATCCCTATCGAGCTCAAGCACATTTACCGGCAGAGCGATCCCGCCTTCATCGACCTGCTGGCCAAGGTCCGGGAAAACCGGCTGGATGACGATGGCCTGCGGGACCTGAACCGGCGCTTCGATCCGACTCCGGCGGCGGCCCCGGAGGGAGCCATTACCCTGACCACCCATAATGCCCAGGCCCGGAAAATCAATGAAACGCGGCTGGCCGCCCTGCCCGGGAGGGAGCGGCGGTTTCCGGCCGGCATAGAAGGGGAATTCCCGGACTACGCCTTTCCCACCGACGCTGATCTGGCGCTCAAAACCGGGGCCCAGGTGATGTTCGTCAAAAACGACAGTTCTCCGGAAAAACGCTATTTCAACGGCAAAATCGGCCGGTTGAAAACCATCGGCCGGGATGAACTGACCGTCCAGTGCCCCGGCGATGCCGAGCCGATCACCGTAGAGCCGGTGGAATGGAAAAACATTCGCTACGTCCTGAATGAAACGACCAAGGAGATCGAAGAAACCGAAGCGGGCCGTTTCATACAGTTTCCCCTGAAGCTGGCCTGGGCCATCACCATCCATAAGAGCCAGGGGTTGACCTTCGACCGGGCGGTTGTCGACGCCCGGGCGGCCTTTGCCGACGGCCAGGTCTATGTGGCGCTGAGCCGCTGCCGCAGTCTCGAGGGGCTGGTGCTCAGCAGCCCCCTGGAAAACCGCAGCATCAAGAGCAGCACCGTCATCAGTGAATTCAACCGCCACCTCGAGGAAAACGCCCCCGACGAAGAACAACTGCAAACGGCCAAGCGGGAGTATCAGGAGGTCCTGCTGGATGAGTTGTTCGATTTCTCCTCCCTGCTGCGGCGTCTCCTCTTCTGCCTGAAAATCGCCGCGGAGCACGAAACCGTTTTGACCGGTCTGGGGCCCGACCTTTTCCGGTCCCTGGTCGAGTCCGTCAAAACCGATATCACCACCGTGGCCGACAAGTTTCTGGCCCAGCGCAAGCGCATCGTGGACCAGGTCCTCGATCTGGAGCGCGCGCCGCTGCTCCAGGAACGGATCGGCAAGGCGGCCGTTTATTTCGGCGAAAAGATCGAGAAGCTGGTCAGCGGGCCGCTGCGGGGTCTTTCCTTTGAGACCGATAACCGCGAGGTGCGGCGGACCATGCAAAAGGCCCTTTCCCTGGCCGGTCAGGAGGCGGAGCAGAAATTGTACTGCCTGCAGACCTGCCATGCGGGCATCCGTTTTGCCGACTTTCTTAAGGTGCGGGCCCGGGCCATTTTCCAGGAACCGGCGGGAAAACCGGACCGATCGAAAAAGACGGGGGCGTCTGCCGCCGACCCGGGGGCCATCCCCCACCCGGAACTGTACCAGACCCTCAAGGAATGGCGGGCGGCCAGGGCCAGGGCAAACAACCAGCCGGCGTTCTGGGTGCTCCACAACAGCGCCCTGGTCGAAATTTGCCGCCGACTCCCGGCCGAAGAAGGAACCCTGCGGTCCATCAAGGGTTTGAAAGGCAAAAAGGGCCAGACCCTGGGGGCAGAAATTCTGGAACTGTTGGCCCAGTACCGGTCGGAACACCCCCTGCCGGATTCGGAGCCCGGGTTCGGCCGGGAAGACATCCCCCCTGTCAAACCCCCGAAGGAGAAAGGAAAGAGCCAAAGAGAAACGCTCCGGATATTTCTCGAAGGCAAAAGTCCGGCCGAGGTGGCCGCGGCCCGGGGATTGGCCTTGTCCACCGTCGAAGGCCATCTGGCCTATTTGGTTCGCTCCGGAGAACTGGCCCTGGACCTCGACCGCCTGGTGGGGACGGAGAAGGCGGCCCGCATTGCCGCCTATTTTGAGGGCACCCCCTTTGCGGGGCTGACGGCGGCCAAAGAGGCCCTGGGTGACGTATCGTACGGAGAACTGCGTTTCGTTTTAAAAGACCTTGCCCGCCGGGGGAAACTCCCGACCGATCCGGACGAACCGGATCACTGATTCCCGGGATGGTTTGGACCGGTTCGTCTGGGATTTCTTTGGCCGTTTCCCAAAATGATAGCTGATCAAGGGTTCTATGGAGTTCTTCCCATTGTTTTTGACCTTCGGCCAAAAACAAAGAATTTCAAAGGCAAATTATTACAACCCTGCCCCCAGAATCATCGATGATTGGCTTATCTTAAAATCCCGTCGTTCAAGAGCAAAGTCTTAAATTATAATTACTCCCCAAAG
>JALOOY010000386.1 GCA_025454185.1 Thermodesulfobacteriota bacterium | reverse complement strand
GGGCTATGTGGCCTCCATCGATAACCTGCCGCTGAATTTGAATATGAAGGCCCAGGGGGCCCAACGCCTGGAGGCCCTGCTCCACAGGCAGCCCGAGGTGGCCGCCACTTCGCCGCGGATCAAATTCGGCGGCATGTTCAGCACCTTTGTGGAAACCACCAACATCCGCTTGAACGGCATTTTTCCCGACCGGGAGTTCCGGACCGTCCCGCTCCTGCCGGGCCGGGTCTCCCAGGGCAAAAAGACCCTGGAACGGGGCGAGATCTATGTGCCGGACCTGCTCCAGAAAGGGATGGGGGTCAAGATCGGGGACCCGGTGGTGATCGTGGCCACCAACCAGGACGGCTCGGTCAACGGCAAGCAGTTCCGGGTGGCCGGGGTCCTGGAAAGCGCCACCGGCCCGGGGGGGCGCGACGGCTACATCCATATCCTGGACGCCATGGAAATCCTGCGCATGGAGGAAATGGACATCAGCGAGTTGGCTATCCGGCTCAAGGATTTCGATGAGCTTCACGCCGTCACCAGCCGCCTGGAGAAGCTGACGGCCGCAGAAAGAAACCCGCAAGGGAAAACCCTTTACGAAGTGCACTCCTGGGAAAAACTGTCTCCCTTTTTCAATATTGCCCGGATGATCGACGTGCTGACCTTTTTCATTAAATTGATGCTCATCGCCATTGTCCTGATCAGCATCATGAATGTCATGATTATGGCGGTCTATGAGCGTATCCGGGAGATCGGCACCATTTCCGCCATCGGCACACTGCCGGGCAAGATCCGCTCCATGTTCGTCCTGGAAGGATTTTGCCTGGGAGTGGTGGGCGCCGTGGCGGGGAATGTCCTCGGCGGGATTATCCTCTATATCATCAATCTGTCCCGGGTCACCTTTGAGTTCGGCAGGCAGAGCGGCTATGTATTGGCGGTGCACTTCAATCCCCGGGACATGCTGGTCATTTCCCTGATCGTCGTCCTGGTTTCCGTACTGGCCAGCCTGCAGCCGGCCTTCAAGGCCTCGCGCATGGAGCCGATTAAGGCGTTGCGGCACGTTTGAAAGACAGAGGACGGAAGACGGAGGACAGAAGACAGAAGACGGAAGACAGAAGACGGAGATCAGATGGCAGGGTAAAGATGGAAGAGGGAAGATGGGAGATGGAAGCAACTGCGCTAGCCCCTATTATTAAAAGTCTCACAATTAAACCGACACAAATGTTTCACGCAGGATATGTCTGGACCCTGGCTGACTACCTGCCAGGGTGACGACTGTGCGCCTGGATTGGGTGTTTCCCGGTCATTCTGGGGAATGCCAGAATCCAGGCCTCGTTAATAAATCGGCAATCCAAAATTGGCAATGCCTAATATTAGTTCGGTGGAGAGGAACATGTTAAAAAATTTTGTGGTATGTATGGCGCTGCTGCTGGCCGGGCCGGCCTATGGGTTGGACGGGAACCAGTTGCTGAAACAGGTGGACCGCAATCTGGCGCCGGAGTCGTACGAGGCCTACCGGAAGATTATCAACATCGAGCCGGACGGGAAGAAAAAGGAGTTCACCTATTTCACGGTGAAAAAGGGGACCGACAAGATCGCCGGCCTCTTTCTGGCTCCGGCCAGCGAGAAGGGCCGGACGACGCTGCGGCTGGGGGAGAACATGTGGCTCTATATCCCCAACGTGGGCAAGCCGATCCGCATTACCAGCCTGCAGTCGGTGGTGGGCGGCGTCTTCAACAATGCCGATAT
This sequence comes from Thermodesulfobacteriota bacterium, assembly GCA_025454185.1. GTDB lineage: Bacteria > Desulfobacterota > RBG-13-43-22 > RBG-13-43-22 > RBG-13-43-22 > JACRCK01. Next base: position 2,323 of record JALOOY010000386.1, on the reverse strand, counting down.
TTTGAACCTGGATTATACGGAAGAATACCAGGTGGAAAAAATCGAGGAGGCCGGCGAGCAGCACCTGCTCCACTTGAAGGCCAAGAGCAAAAGCGTGGCCTACGATCGGGTCAAGATGTGGGTGGACAAGACCAAGAAACTGCCCGTCAAACTGGAATGCCTGACCGAGGCGGCCCTGCTGATCAAGACCATCTATTTCAAGGAAGTGAAAGACTTCGGGGGAGGCCTGGTCCGGCCGGCGGTGATCGAGACGGACAGCCCCTTGTTCAAGGACTACAAATCCATCATGATCTTCGCCAAAATGAAGAAACGGGATTTCAAGGACGAGGCCTTTACCTTGACGAACATGGGGAATATCGATTCCCTGCGGTAGGGGCTATAGTTTTTTCCCGCCGATCCTGCCTGGGGCTTATAGGCGTCAACTTAAGGATAAGGCAGGGAGGGGGGTGCTCTTTTGTTAAAAAGGGTGGCGCTGCGTACCCGTCATGCTGGACTTGATCCAGCATCCAGGGCAGTTCAAAGCGTCCAACTACTCTGGATCCCGGCCTGCGCCGGGATGACAGACTATACGGAAAGCCAACTTTTGCCTCAAAAAATTTTTTTATGCGCCGGAAAAGCTTAGTGGTCCATTTCGTAATTATAACAACGTATTCTGGGCATCTTGGCGAAGCCTGCCCTGGTCCCGCTTCAAAGCGGGATAAGCCAGGAGCCGGGACCCAGATGGCAAGGGTCCTTTACCCCCTGGATGCTGGTTTTCACCAGCATGACGGGGTTTTGGGCGGTCATCCTGGCGCAGGCCAGGATCCAGGTGGCAAGGATTTGGATTCTCCTGGATTCCGGCCATTCGACTAAGCTCATGGCCCCGGCATGACGAGGTGCTGCTGGGCTTCACCCATAATGGTCAAGCCCTTTATTTTTTTTATAGGTTGCCCAAAGTAGGGAATTCAATACTTAAGGGTTGACGCCTTTTGGCCTATAGCGGGACGGACGAAGGCCGGACAAGGCCCCAAAAAGACCTGACCGGATAACCGGATTGAAGGAATTCAGCTTGCGGATTTCGGATTGGAGCGGGAAACCTTTCAAATTTTTTTGGCCGGGGTGGTTTCCCCTTTTATTTTTTTTATTCTTAGGGCGGATGGTCTGGGCCGCCGAGGAATATCAGGTCGATCTGGCCGAAATCGAAAAGAAGGATTATCATCTGGGCGGGTACCTGGAGTTCCGGCCGGCCTTGAACGGCCTGGACCGGAACGCCGCCCTGTATCAGGTTCGGTTCTACAATCAGGAGGTGAGCAACCCCCTGGCGGAAGCCAACGGGAAACTGCAACTGGAGGGCAGCCTGGAGCGGGGAATCTTCCGGCTCTTTGGACGGGTCAATACCGACTCCTTGAACAGTTATCAGGGCTGGACGGAAAAAACGACTTTATACGAAGGTTTTTTAGCAAACCATGAAATGGGGCAAAGGCTATGCCTGGAACCCGGTGGCCTTCCTGGACCGCCCGAAAAATCCCGACGATCCGGACCTGGCCCTGGAAGGCTACGCCGTGTTGTCGGCCGATTACACCAAGAGCTTCGACGGCCCCCTCAAGACCGTCTCCTTTTCACCGGTCCTGGTCCCCGTGGGCAATTCCATCAACGAAGATTTCGGCGACGCCGATTACCTGAATTTTGCCGGGAAACTCTATCTCCTCCTCTACGATACCGATCTCGACCTGACTTTTTTATCCGGGGGCAGCAGGACGCCCCGGGTGGGTCTTGATTTTTCCAGGAACATTACCACCAATCTGGAAGTGCACGGAGAATGGGCCTGGGCCTCTCAAACCAGGAAAACGGCCGTCGATATAAATGGGCAGCCGTCCTCCTCCACACTGGACGCGCAAAGTTATCTGTTGGGGTTTCGTTACCTGAGCCCCCGGGACACTACCGTTATATTCGAGTACTACCATAACGAGGCGGGTTTTACGGTAAAAGAAACGGAGGCGTATTTTTCCTTCGCCCACACCGCCTATGACCTCTATCGCCGGACCGGCAACGATGTTCCCATTCAACGGGCGGCCAATTTTGCCCAGGGCCTTTACGGCCGCTTCACGCCCATGCAGGATTACCTCTATCTGCGCATCAGCCAGAAAGAGCCCTTCGATATCCTCTACTATACCCCGGCGCTCACCGGGATTTGCAATCTGGACGACAGGAGTTTTTCTGTATCGCCGGAACTGGTTTATACGGGAATCACCAACCTGGAAATGCGGCTCAAAGGGACCTGGCTGCAGGGGGAGCGGCTCAGTGAATTCGGGGAGAAGCCCAACGACTATAGGATCGAACTGCG
>JALOOY010000385.1 GCA_025454185.1 Thermodesulfobacteriota bacterium | reverse complement strand
ATCCCCCGGGGGATGCCGATGACCTCCCCCCGGCGGGTAAGGGGCTTGGCGGCCCTTCTTGGAGTGAAGGAAAACCAGGCCCACCTTGTTTACCCCTTTTCCCCGGGGATGATTTTTTTCCAGGCCCGGCGCATGGACAAGTTCAGGGGCCCGAAGAGCAGAAGCCCCCGGTGGGCCTTGGCCAGACGGCGGAAGAGGGAGGCCCCGCCATAGACCCTGCTGTAGGCCTCACGGAAACCCTGGGCCAGAGTTTCCGGCGCCATCTGCCGGGGTTGAAAGACCACGTGATTCATGTCGTATTTTTCCCAGTCGAAATGGAGGATCCGGTTTTCCCGCAGCATCTGCTGATAAATGCGCGTCCCGGGAAAGGGCGTGAGCAGGGAGAAAAGGACGGCATCCATCCGGTTGCGGTCGCAGAAGCGGACCACCCGGGAAAAGGCCTCCGGCGTATCCTCGTCGTGCCCGAAGATAAACGAGCCCTGAATCCCGATGCCCTGGTCGTGCAGGATGCGGATGGCCGTCTCATAATGGCTCACTTTATAAAAAGGCTTGCCCAGGTCATTCAAAATTTCCTGCGACAGGGACTCGAAGCCTACAAAGAGGCCCAGACAGCCGCTGGCCCGGGCCAGGGAGAGGAGCTTCTCGTCCCGGGTCAGGCTCAGGGTGGCCTGACTGACCCAGCGCTTCTTCAAGGGAATCAGCCCCTGGAACAACTCCTGCGCATAGGATTTATGACCGATGATATTGTCATCGACAAAAAAAAGCAAGTTGCCCTTCAAGGTCCCTATTTCCTTCAGCACTTCCGGAACCGGACGAAAACGATAGGTGTTTCCGTAGAAAGTGGTCACGGAACAGAAATCGCAGTCATTGGGGCAGCCGCGGGTGGTCTGCAGGGTATTCTGAAAGAGATAGGCCCCCCGTTTCAGGAGCTCCCGCCGGGGCGGGGTCAGGTTACGCAAGGGTACCAGCCGCTCCGCCCGGTAAAAGGGCTTGAGGGACCCGGAAGAAAAATCCTCCAGCAACATCGGCCAGATCAATTCCCCTTCCCCGACGGCTACGGCGTCGGCATGCCCTTGGGCCTCCTCCGGCAGCATGGTGGCGTGCACCCCGCCCAGGACCACCGGCACGCCCCGGGAACGAAAGCGATCGGCGATGAAGTAACCGCGGGGCGCCAGAGGGGTCATGAGGGAAATGGCCGCCAGGTCGGGGAGGTCCTCGAAATCGATGTCCTCTACGTTCTCATCCAGGATCCGCACTTCCAGGCCGGGAGGGGTAAGGGCCGCCAGGGTGGTCAGGGCCAGATAGGGGAATTTGATCCCCAGGCATCCCCAGAGGCTGTTTTCCGGCCAGCGGGGCATGATGAGATAAATTTTTTTATCGGCCATCTATGTTCGTTTTCCGAAGGAGAGGTCCAGTTTTTCCTGAATTACCTCTTGAACTGTTTTAACCAGTAAAGTCAAAGGCATATTAGATGAATCCTCTATCGAAGGTTTAATATGTATCTCGATCTTTCCGGGCATGAGGTCCAGCGTATTTTTCGGCAGCACGAAGCGGGAGCCGTTGATAGTGATCGGCAGAATCGGGTATCCGGTCTTCTGGGCCAGGACGAATCCGCCACGCCGGAACTTGCCCAGTCGGCCGTCCTCACTGCGGGTCCCTTCCGGGAAAAAGACCACCGAGGTGCCCTCCTTGACCTTTCTTACCGCCCTTTCGATGCCCTGGACCACGCTGCTGCCCCGGTCCCGGTCCACGTAGATGTGTCCCATCCGCTCCAGGGCGTAGCCGAAGACCGGCATCTTACGGATCTCATTTTTGATGACCCAGCGCAACTGCAGGGGCAGATAGGCGATCAAGACCCAGACATCGAAAAGGCTCTGGTGGTTGGACAGGACCACGTAGGTCCGCCGGCGGTCGATATTTTCCATTCCCAGGACCGAAACCCGGCAGAAGGCCAGGTAGATGTTGATATGTGACCAGAACTTTCCGATATAATGAAGGAATCTACCAGAGCGGTCCAGGGGGGAGAGGAGTATGATCAAGGACCCGAGCAGGAACGTATTCACGATCACTGAGATCAGGTAAAAGGGCCGATAGAGGGGAAACAGGACATAATAAAAAATGATTTTCATGGAAAATGCCGGTTACCTTTTTCCGGTTACTTAGGATATAAAGGATTGTGTCGGTCCGGTCAAGAGGTTAACCGTTGAATACGAAAAAACCGAACATCGAACATCGAACGTCCAACATCGAACATCGAACATCCGTGGGGCAGGCGTCTCGCCTGCCGGACCGCTGAGGCGCCGACCGGCTTGCGCAGCGGAGCAAGAACAGATTTCCATTAATAAAATATTATTAATATTAAATGGTTACTAACAATAATAACGAAACTGCTGTAACTTGTCCCCTCTGCCGAACCCCTTCGAACCGGCGGATATTTGAGAAAGAGGGCTGGGGCTATTACCGCTGTCGCCCCTGCTCCCTGGTGTTTATCCACCCTCAACCGTCACCTGACTTCCTAACAAATAAGTATCAGGAATACCTACCTGAATCAGAAGAAGCCATTCAGGCCTGGCGTCTCTCCATGGAAGAGGTCATCCTCAAATCGGCGGCGCTCATTGAAAAGGAAACGGGACCCGGTCGGATCCTCGACGTGGGCTGCGGGTATGGTTTTTTTCTGTATCATATGGCGGCGCGGGGCTGGCAGGCTGAGGGCATCGAGATCTCCGCACAGGGCCGTCACTATGCCGCCGAACACTTCCCCCGCTTCCGGGTTCGGCCGAAGGCCCTGCCGGACCCCGAAATCCCCGATTGTTCCTTTGACGTCGTCACCCTGTTTTACGTCCTGGAACACCTGGCCGATCCGGTTGGGGTTTTGCGGGAAGTCCAGCGGATCTTGAAACCCGACGGCCTGCTGCTCCTGCGCTGGCCCCACTCCACCCCCATCGTCCGCCTCCTCGGTCCTTTGGCCCGCGGACTCGATCTCTATCATACCCCTTACCATCTATTCGACTACTCGACCCGTTTTCTTGAGAGCACCCTCACGGGCCAGGGCTTCACCGCGATCCGGACCCTGCTTGCCGGCAATACCCTTCCGGCCGATCGGTTGGGCCGCTGGTCTTCCCGAATCTTCGGGAGTCTGGGGGAATTTCTCTCCCGGGCCGGCGCCGGGCGCCTGCTGCTCCCGGGGGTCAGCAAGACCACCCTGGCCCGGAAAAAGTCTCCCGAATGGCCATTCGAATGACTTGGCAATAGGAGGGAAATTCGATCTTACTGCTCCTCACCCGTGAGGTGTTTTTTATTGGGGCTTAAATTCAGGAAGCCAATCATCCAGTATTTTAATTTCCAATTCATTCACCATTTTTAATTTCTTGTCGTTGGTCAGAAAAGTGGTGGCGTTGTACACCAGGGCAGTAGCCACTTGGATCGCATCCGGCGCCCGCAAACGATAGGCGGCCCGCAAGTCCGCGGCCCGGCGGGCCACTTCCAGCCCCATGGGCACAAAGGTTAGATTGGGAAAAGTGGTTAATAGGAATTCATAATCCTGGACCACTTCCGGTTTCCCGTCTGCCTTGGGTTTCACTAAGATTTCCATCAGCGTCAAAAACGAAGTCATTCCTTTAAAACCCCCTTTTTCCATTTCCGAAAAAAGGTCCTCCGTGATAACGCTATACCGGGGGTGGTCTTCCAGATGATAAATAAACAGAGCGGTGTCCAGGCCGACCACCGTATGGCGGCGGAGGTATTCCAGAAATTTTTTCATTTTTCTTCCCAG
>JALOOY010000384.1 GCA_025454185.1 Thermodesulfobacteriota bacterium | reverse complement strand
GGCCTGATAAGCGGCGTCCCCCTGGAGTCTGAAATCCCGGCGCGGCACGTTGGTTTCGATCCAGAGACGTTCTCCGAAGGGATCGTCCCGATTGATGACGGCCAGCGGTTCGGGGCAGGCCGGGGTGCCCTGCAGGTAGTCAAGAAAGAGTTTGGCCTTGGCCTGGTAATAGGATTCCATGTCCCGGTGGTAATCCAGATGATCCTGGGTCAAATTGGTAAAAAGGCCTACCTCAAAGGTGAGGCCGCGGCAGCGCCCCTGCGCCAGGGCATGGGAAGAGACCTCCATCACCACATGGGTGGCCCCTTCCCGGACCATCTCCGCCAGATAACCATGCAAGTCCAGCGATTCCGGCGTAGTGACGGGGGCCGGCCAGGTTCGGCCTCCGCAGCGGTATTCAATGGTGCCCAGTACCCCGGTCTTGATCTCCGCTGTTTGCAGCAGCGCTTCGATCAGATAGGCGGTGGTGGTCTTGCCGTTGGTGCCGGTGATGCCGATCAAATGTAACTGCCGGGCCGGATAGCCGTAGAAACGGGCGGCGAGCAGGGCCATGGCCTCCCGGCTGTCCGGGACCAGGACCTGGGTCGTCCCGGCCGGGAGGTCCCCGGCCCGGCTTTCCAGGACGACGGCCGCGGCGCCCCGGTCCACCGCCGCCCCGATATAGCGATGGCCGTCCTGCTTCGCCCCCCGCAGGGCCAGGAACAGGCCGCCGGCAGCCACGTTGCGGGAATCGTAGGCCAGGGCGCTGATTTCCCGGTCAAGGGGTCCCCGCACTTCCGCCCGGGGCAGGACCTGGATCAGTTTTTCCAAGACCATGGCGCTACCGGCCTTTCCCGATTCTTACAGGTGGGGGCGAAATTGGATCTGGCACAAGGCCCCCTGGGTTAATAATGTGCCGGGGAGGGGTTTTTGCAGGACCGCCTTTCCGCTCCCCTCCACCTTCAATTCGATTTCGTAGTCTTTGAGCACGTCCAGGACTTTGCGCAGGCTCAAACCCCGCAGGTCCGGCATCAAGCGTTGTCGCGCTGCCGGGGGGGACGGAGCGGCCGGCCCCCCTTCCTCCAGGGCCCGCTGGGCCACGACCCAGGGGGCGTTTTCCGCCGGCTTGACCGCCGGCGCCAGGGGGGGGACGGACGGCGTGAGCCGCCTCAGGCCGATCAGGGGCAGGGATTGTTCGCCGATCGCTTTAAAGACCGGGGCCGCCACCACGCCGCCGTAATGGCTGCCCTTGGGTTCGTCGACAATGACCAGGATGACCAGGGCCGGGTTGTCCGCAGGCAAAAAGCCCACAAAGGTGGAGACATATTTGCCCGGCGCATAGCGATGGGTGTCGGGGGTGACTTTCTGGGCTGTGCCGGTTTTTCCGCCCACGGCCAGGCCGTCTATGGCGGCCTGGGTAGCCGTCCCGCCCGGTTCGGTGACCCGAACCAGCAACTGGCGCATGAGCCGGGCCGTTGCGGGTGCAAGCACCTGCCGGACCTCCTGGGGGGGAAAGGTTTTGGCCGGCTGACCTTTTTGATCGAGGACCTGGGACACCACGTGCGGTTTCATGAGCCGGCCGTCGTTGGCGATGGCTCCCAGAGCCGTTGCCATCTGCAGGGGCGTCACCGAAATCCCCTGACCGAAGGCGATGTTGGAGGCCTCGATCTCTCCCCAGCGCTGGTAGGGCCAAACCAGACCGGGAACTTCTCCCGGCAGGTCGATGCCGCTGGTAGCGCCGAAGCCGAATTTCCGTATATAGGCATGAAAGGCCTTCGGCCCCAGCTTCCGGCCGATCTTGGTGGCCCCGATGTTGCTCGATTTTTGAAGGACATCGGCGAAGGAGAGCCAGCCGTAACGGTGCACGTCATGAATCACGTGGGACCCGACCCGGTAGGACCCGTTTTCGCAAAAGATCATGTCGGCGGGGGAAAATTTTTTTTCCTCCAGGGCCGCGGCCAGCAGGAAGGTCTTAAAGGTGGAACCCGGTTCGAGGGTGTCGGTCACGATCTGGTTGCGGCGGTGCGACGCTGGGGATTCCTTGGGGTTGTTCAGGTTGTACGTGGGGTAATTGGCCAGGGCCAGAATTTCACCGGTCCGGGGCTGGAGCACCAGGGCCATCCCCCCTTTGGCCTGGGCCTTGAGCACCCCTTTTTTCAGTTCTTTTTCCGTCAGGTATTGGATATTCCTGTCCAGGGTCAGGATGAGGCTGTGCCCTTCGTTCTCCTGCACGGCCTCCACGTCTTTCAGATAGAGTGTGCGTCCCAGGGCATCCCGCACGCTGGGTTCATAGAGGAAAGGACTTTTCAAATAGCGGTTGTACTGGCGTTCCAGCCCTTCCAGTCCGTCGGGATCGGCGCCGACGAAGCCGATGACGTGGCTGGCCAGCTCCATGTAGGGGTAGAAGCGCTGGGCCTCCTTGGTGAAGGCGATGCCGGCCAGGCCCTGGGCCCGAACCGTTTCACACTCCTGGGGGGTGGCCCGGCGTTTGAGAAACACGAAGTTTTTCTCCTGGACCAACTGCCGGGTCAGCCGCAGCCGGTCCAGTCCCAGGACCGGGGCCAGGCGGCGGCAGACCAGGTCGGGATTTTCCAGTTCCCGGGGTTGAGCAAAAATGGATTCCATCTCTACCGTGAGGGCCAGTTCCTGATGATGGCGATCGAAGATGACCCCCCGCTTGTGTGTGCGGGGGATTTTTTTCTGAAACTCCTGCTGGGCATAGCGCTGTAAACGGGGTCCTTCCCAAAGCTGCAACTGCACCGCCCGCAATACAGTGACCAGGAATAGAAGGCCGCCCAGACCCATGACCAGGCCCAAGCGGAAGCGGATCCATTTCTGCTGCGGTTCGTTCACGGCAATATTTCCACCTGGCCGCGTTGCGGGGGGCGCAGCCCCAGTTGATTCAGGGCAATCTGTTCGATGCGGTCCGGGGCCTTCAGATTGGCCAGTTGGATGCGCAGCTTTTTATTGATCTCCACCAGTTCTTTTCTTTGTTTCTGGGCCCGGGAAAGGTCGTAACTCAGGTTGACGACCTGGACCTGGATCCAGATGTAAAAAATAAATCCGGTCACCAGAACGCCCCCCAGGACGGCGGCATATTTCAAGCCCGCCGGCCAGGAAGCCCCCTTCTGCCGGGGCGGTTTTCGGCGCTGATGGGGCTGCGGTCTGATGTTGGCCTTCATGAAAAAGTCTCCGTCCGCTGGCCGACCCGGAGCTTGGCCCCCCTGGCCCGCGGGTTGCTCGCCACTTCCTGCGCAGCGGGCAGGACCGGTCTTTTGGTCAGCCGCCGGAAAAGCGGCTTGGCGGTCGCCTCTCCGGTCGGTAGTCCGGCCA
>JALOOY010000383.1 GCA_025454185.1 Thermodesulfobacteriota bacterium | reverse complement strand
CGGAGCAGGTGGACTGGGACAGGGCCGCCAGTGTCTTGGCCGAACAGTCCGGAGTGGCCGAGGACATCACCCGTTCCGGGACCGGGGGCTCGAAAAGGGCCTCCCAATAAAAAAAGGGGGGCCTCAGCCCCCCTTTCGGGTTAAAATCGCGTTCGAATTCCCTACCAGCGCCAGATAAAGTCAAACTGGAACCGGTGATCCGGATCGCCATTGGGTTTGGAAGTAGTCTTGTTGACCACGTCGGTCAGGAAATACGTGGCCCGCAGGTCCAGGAACTTCAGCAGACGGTAGGTGAACATGAACTTGTCCCCTTCCCGGTTGGCGAAGTAGAAATCGCCGTCGGAAAAGGCCCCCACCACCGCGTCGTTTTCGATGTAGACGTGTTTATACATGAAATCCCAGTCCCCGGGCTTGTCCGGCCGGCCGAAGAAGAAGCCCGCGTTCCAGGCCGTATTGTACTTGACCTTATCGGCGTTGTTCTTGGCATATTCGCCGAAGAGACGGACCGGGAATTTGCCGATCTTGAAATCGACAAAGCCGATGAAATCCAGGATCTTGTAGTCGTAGGTCAGAATACCGGCGCTGTTGACCGTATTGCCGAACCCGCCGCCGAAAGCCGTGGACCCGATACGGGAACTGTTCATGTCGCGCCAGTCATAGTAGGACCCGGCCACGGTGAACTTGACTACATCGAGGTCCGACTCGAACCCGAGCTGGTAGAGGTACATCATGGCATCCGCACTGGTGGATACCTCGTTGACCACAAACTGGCCCAGGTTGCCGAAGGGTTGAAAGGGCTTGAATTTGGCGAACTTGTAGCTCTCGTAGAAGCCCTCCACGGCGGTGTCCGGATCGAAGAACATGTCCGTCTGCACCCAGGGGGGCTTGAATTTCCCGCCGTACAACTGGAGTCCGGTGAGCCACTTCGGCGTGTAGCGCGCATAGGCCAGCAGCACGTAATTGGGCTTCTGGGTCCACTCGTTGCCGAAGGTGGTGTTGGAAACCGTGGTGGTGTTGTCCGTGGTCCCGGAAAGGGGGGAGCTGGAACCGAAGGAGGCCACCGCCTTGAATTCTTCGGACAGCTTGGCGTCGAAGACCAGGCGCAGCCGATAGCGGAACTGATCCCGGTTATAAGTCCCGGTTTCCTTATACTTCTTGGTCTTGGCATCCTGCGTATAGGTCTTCAGGTCCTGCCGGTCTTCCCAGCGCAGCCGCAGATCGCCGCTGAAGGTAATCCGTTCAACCCAGTCCGGCAGCTTGAATTTGCCGGCCTCTTCCTTGACCTCCTTTTTGACCGAGGCCTGCATTTCCTGTTTCATTGCTTCCGCCTGGGCGCTGTCCAGTTTGTTCTGCAACTGCTGCTGCAGGCTCCGGATCTCCTGCTGCTGCTTTTCGATGACCTGCTGCATCTGGTTGAGTTTATCCAGGATCTCCTGGTTGGACTGGCCGAAGCAGATGTCGTATCCGCAAGGACCGGCCAGTAATGTCAGGCCGGCCCACGCCCCCAAAAATTTCTTTAATAGCATCTCTTCTCCTTTCCCTTGTTTTCTTGGCCTTTTCCTATGTACCCGCACAAGCAATTTCCTGCGTTTCCGGTTGCCACCCCCTTTTTTCAAATTTGCGGGTTTAAAAAATTATTCAACTTTGATGCCACATCCGCTTATTTCATAATACATTGAATTCATTAGGTTTGATTAAGAGGCCGGCTTTTCGGATGTTAGTTCCCAGGATACAGTGTAATTACGCGGTAACGATTCCCCGGTATTTATGGCCAAAAAAAGGGGGGGAAGGCCTTTCCGGCCCGTCCCCCCCAACGGTTCAGTGACGGCTATCCGCCCTTCAATTATTCCGGGCGCCCTCCCGAATCCATTCGCTAAGGGCCCGGTAATCCGGGTGGCCCTGGTTCCAGAAGGTCCCTCCGCCATGGGGCATACCCCCTTCCACTGTTTTAACCAGCAGGAGGCTTTTGGGAGGGGATCCCGGGTCTACCACATCAGCCACCCCCTTCTTACGAATGGTTTCATAAGCGATTACTTTATAGGGAATGGTGGGGTGATACAAGGGAGACTGCACTTCCGATCCTTCGTAGGTCATGAGATCGAGCCCGCCGCTGTAATCCACGGCCGTGGAAGGCGTTTCGATGTCCGTTCTGGAGTTCCGGGGTGTAACGGTTTTGCCCGGGATATGGCAGGGAGCACAGTTACTCCTGAGAATGGGGTAGATGTGCTTGCGGTATCCGAGATGTTGGGTCGGGTAGAATTCCAGCGTCGGCACCCGGCCCACCCAGAGTGCGCCGGCACGATGGGCGACACCGCCGTGGTGCATGTTACAACTCATGCGGGGGGTCGTCAGGCTGCCTCCGGCACCAGCGATCGTCATCATGGGCCGGACGGCATTCCCCTTGCGGACCCAGGTCTTGTAATGCCAGGTGGAAGGATCGTCTGCCGGAGCGGCAGTGACCAGGTTTCCGTTGCTGTCCAGCGTATACAAGGGGATAAAGGGTTCATGACCGTGGGTCGTGGCCACCGTGTAGGGGTCGCTGGCCAAGGGGCTGGTGGTCCAGAAGTTTCCGGCCTGGTTGCTGGTCAGGCTGACCACCTGCCCTTCCCGGTCCTGGAGGATGATTTCACCGTTCGCCAAGACGGACTTTCCCGGACGGTCCGCGTACAGGGTGCCGGCCATGGTCCAAATGTATCCCTCGGCCCTTCCTCCCGGGCGGTGGCAGCGCCCGCAATCCTCCCCCGGATGGTGGGTCCCCCGCCCGGGGCCGTTATCTTTGCCGACCCCATGGCCGTCCGGCGCCGGCTGGTACATCCTGCCGAGGGCATGGAAATCGGTCAGATCATAGACCTGGGCCAGGGCTAAGGCCGCTGCGCCCAGTATGACGGCCAACAGGACCATCGGTTTCTTTCTCATTAGTGAACCCCCTTTCCCCGGCGGGCCGGGTAAAATCCGGCAGGTGCGCTCAGATGGAACAGGCGGACGCTCCCGGTGTTTTCCAGTTCGGTAGGTGCTCCAGCGGCCAACCATGATCCCTGTCTCCCCTGCCCGGCGGCCAAAAAAGTGCCCAGGTGCATATCCCGGGCCGTTCCTGGAAAGGCCCGGACGGATTCCAAGGCCGGTGTGTTTTCAAGATCACCGGGACCGAAAAGGAAGATCTTCCCGGTCATGGGCAGCGTGGCGCCGTCACCGTGGATGGCGCTCACGGCCAGGTGCTGGGCGCCTTCCCTACTCATTAGCGGCAGGATGGCAGAAGCGAATTGGCCGGAATGGAGCTCGCCGGCGATGCGGGCCAGGGCTGTGGTAGCCGTGT
>JALOOY010000382.1 GCA_025454185.1 Thermodesulfobacteriota bacterium | reverse complement strand
CATGATTTAATCCTCCATTCTTTTATATATATGTCTTTGCGTCCTTTGCGCCTTTGCGGTGAATTTTTCTATTATAAACCCACGGTGAACTTGTTCGTCTCTTCGTTCCAGGTGACGATAAGGTACCACAGCAGCAGCACCAAAGCGATTAAAATCAGACTGCCGCCCCAGCCGAAGGTATCGGGCAGGAAGACCGCCCTTCCCAGTTTCTGCCGCCAGCCCGTGCTGCGCAAAAACGATACGGTCAGGGAATTGACCGTGCCGAAAGTGAAGAGCGCAGCCCAAAGCTTGAGCTGGCCTTCCCCCACCCGCCATAAAGTCCCGCTGCCGCAACCCCCGGCGATGACCATGCCCACCCCGAATATGAGGCCGCCCACCAGAGAGCCCCACCAGAAGGAAGGGATGACGTAGAGGCTCTCCGCTTTGAAACCGGTCCATTTCAGCACGCCCACTCCGATGGAGCCGATGATGATGCTGATGGTAATGGCCTTGGCAATGGCCGCCTCCCCGGTCATGAAGGGGTCGCGGAAGGCCCGGACGTAACAGAAACGGCACCGTTGCAGGATGATCCCGAAAACCGCGCCGAAAAGGAGCAGACCGCCTATTTCCGTGTAAGCCCGGCCCGCGTACACATAGGCCCAGACCACCAGTCCGATCAGGACCAGAGCGCCCAGGATTGGCTGAACGGTCTTCCAGTCAAATCCTCTTTCCCCCGCCTTGGCCGGGGGGACGAAGGTAGACTTGGGCGGGAATTTCTCCAGTTCCCAAAGGAGATACTTCAGCCCGAGGAAGGCGCCGATGATCAGGCCCACCATCATGGCGAACCCGTTGGCGGACAGGTTGATCAACGGGGTATAAAAGGCCCCCACGTTGCAGCCGATGGCCAGGGCCGAACCGAGACCCATGAGTACGCCGCCGCCGAAACCCTTGGCCATTTCCAGGGGCGGGGCCAGACGCAGGGCGAATTCCTTGGCCAGGAGGGCCGAACCAAAGGTCCCCAGGAGGAAGCCGATATCCATTATGGAAGAGGAAAAGAGAAAAGGGTTTTCGGGACGTTCCGGGTATAAGCCGATGCCGTAAAAAAGCCAGTCGGCCCAATTCCGAATACCGCCTACAATACCCCAGGGCCTGGACCAGGCCACGATCAGGATGCTGAACAAGCCCAGCAACAACCCGCCCACCAAGGGGGGCCACTGTTCGTAAAAAATTGCGGCATACCCCTGCTTGAACTTGTTTTTCATTACATTCTCTTCGGACATGTTCGTTTCTCCCCTCCCGCTGTCGGGTTGCCTTCAGATCAGAACAGAACCGTAAAACTATAAAAATATAATAATTCCCGCGTAGATGTCAAACATCCGTCCCGTTTTTTTCTTTAAAAGGCCTCCGGCTCAGCCCGGAAACGACCCCAAGTCCGCCAAAATTATAATACCAAATTAATTCAAAAGGATAAATAATGAAACCATTGGGCCCCCTACTTTGAGGGTTTACAAACCCTTTGGTTTTTAGTAAGACGACGGCAGTTTGCACCTTCGCTCATGGCAAAAATCCACTACACTAAAGAACTGAATGCCGCCCAACTGGAGGCGGTCCAGGCGCCGGACGGCCCCATCCTGGTCATTGCCGGGGCCGGCAGCGGGAAAACCAGGACCCTGGTCTACCGCGTGGCCTGGCTGGTGGAACAAGGCGTCGATCCAGGCCGGATCCTGCTGCTGACCTTCACCCGCAAGGCCGCCCAGGAAATGCTCCTCCGGGTGGAGGGCATGCTGGGGGCCTCCTGCCGGGAGATTTCCGGGGGGACCTATCACGCCTTGGCCTACAGAATACTGCGACGCTACGGCAGCGCCCTTGGCCTTTCCGGGCCGCTTACCGTCATGGACCGGGCCGACGCGCTGGAAGCGGCGGGCCGCTTGGCCAAATCCCTGGGGCTGGATAAAAAAGGGCTACTGCCGGGTAAAAAAGATTTTGTGGAGTTGATGAGCCGCATCGCCAATCGCGGCGAAGCCTTCGAACCGGGGGTCCGGCGTTTCGCCCCCCAGTGGGAGTTGCAGTTGCCCCAACTGGCGCGCTGGCGGCAGGCCTTCGAGGAATATAAGAGGTCCCGCAGCCTGCTGGATTACGACGACCTGCTGGTCCTGATCCTGCAGCTCTTTTCCGAACAGCCCCGGATTGCGGAAAAATACTCGCAGCAGTATCGCTATGTCCTGGTGGACGAATACCAGGACACCAACCTCCTGCAGGCCCGGATGGTGCAGGACCTGGTTCGGGTCCACGGGAACATCCTGGTGGTGGGGGATGATTCCCAATCCATCTACGGCTTCCGGGGTGCCCATTTTCAGAATATCCTCGACTTCCCCCGCCTTTTCCCCGGGACCCGGGTCGTCAAACTGGAGGAGAACTACCGCAGCTCCCAGGCCATCCTCAACCTGGCCAATAAAATCATCAGCTTCGCGCCCCAGCGCTACAGCAAATGCCTTCGGGCCCACTTCCCCCAGGGGGAGCCGCCCCGGACCCTGGAGTTCGCCTACGAGGAAAACCAGTCGCAATTCGTGGTCCGGCAGGTCCGGGACCTGGCCAACCGCGGAGTGCCGCTGCGAGAAATGGCCGTGCTCTTCCGGGCCGGCCATCACTCCTTCAACCTCGAGATCCACCTGCAGAAAAACGGCATCCCTTTCACCAAATACGGGGGCCAGCGTTTGACCGAGGGCGCCCATATCAAGGACCTGCTGTCCTATTTGAAAGTCGTGCAAAATCCCCTGGACAGCCTGTCCTGGGAACGGATCCTGCAGCACCTGGAAGGCCTGGGTCCCAAGCGGGCCGGAGAGATCGTGGAACGGCTGGCCGCGCTGCCGGACTGGCCGGAGCGGATCCGGCTGTTCCGGGAATACCCCCGTCTCCAACCGCAGCTCAGTCTGCTGGGTGAGGTCCTGGCGACCCTGGTCACAGGACCCCTGCGACCGGCCGAGGCCCTGGAAACGGTCTGGGTATATTATCACCCCTTCCTGTCCCGGCTCTATGAAGACACGGAGCGGCGGGTCCGGGACATCGAGGAACTCCTGCGGGTCAGTCAGGGGTACGGCACCCTGGATGATTTTCTGGCAGACCTGCTGCTGGAAGTCAACGAAAGCCAGGAGGAAGCCGAAAAGGACCGCCTGCTGCTGTCCACCGTGCATTCGGCCAAGCCGAGCGGGGGGGGTTGTGGCAGCGGAATGAGCCTTGTCGTTTTTTGACAGGGCTGCCGGAGGACCTGCTGGCTCGAACCGGAGGGACCCCGGCCCAGGGGGTGCGCCCGGTCCTGCCCGGAAAACCGGCGCCGCTGCGGGAACAGCGCCCGGAAAAACCGCGAAAGGACCCGCCTTCCGACGAGGGCTTCCCGGTGGGGCGCAAGGTCTTTCACGCCCTCTTCGGTTCCGGCGTCGTGGAGGAGGCGCCCCGGGACCGGAAGGTAAGGGTACGCTTTCGACAATACGGTTCCAAGGTGCTGCACCTGGATTTTGCCAAGCTGGAGAAAGCCTGATCGGGTTACCGAGGTATCACGAAGACGTTGAAAAGAACTATTCACCGCAAAGGCGCAAAGAACACAAAGGATAATATTTTTCAAATGGCGTGATCCCGCCTGCGGCGGGACGCCAATGGAAAACAGCTCATGCTTCTCGAAACCTAACCCGCCGGAAGCGGCCGGATTTTATGAAAAATTAGATTCT
>JALOOY010000381.1 GCA_025454185.1 Thermodesulfobacteriota bacterium | reverse complement strand
GCCCCCACCCGATTGGAGGTGCGGGGCGAGGTCTACCTGCGCCTGAAGGATTTCCGGGAATTTAACCGCCGCCGGGAAGAGGCCGGTGAGCCGGCTTTTGCCAACCCCCGCAACGCCGCCGCCGGCTCCATCCGCCAGTTGGACCCGCGGTTGACCGCCCAGCGACCCCTCTTTTTCTTCGCCTATGGGGTTGGCGCCCGCAAGGGACTTCCGCAGAGCAGTCAGTGGGAGGTGCTGCAGGGCCTTTCCCGCTGGGGGCTTCCGGTGAATCCCTATATCCAGAAATTGGAGGGAATAGGCGCCTGCTGGGATTATTGCCGGGAAATGGAAGAGCGGCGCCAGACCCTGCCCTACGAAATCGACGGGGTGGTCATCAAAGTGAATGATTTGGCCCTGCAGGACGAACTGGGCGTCAAATCGCGGAGCCCCCGCTGGGCCCTCGCCTTCAAGTTCCAACCTTCCCAGGAAACCAGCCGTATCCTGAAGATCGAGGCCCAGGTGGGCCGCACCGGGACCTTGACGCCGGTGGCCCATCTGGAGCCCGTCCAGGTGGGCGGCGTGGAGGTAAGCCGGGCCACGCTCCATAACCTGGATGAAATCGAGCGCAAGGACATCCGCATCGGGGATACGGTCGTTGTCCAAAGGGCCGGCGAGGTTATACCCGAGGTGGTCAAGGTGGTGGTTTCCCTGCGTACCGGCACGGAACAACCCTTCCGGATGCCCGATCATTGCCCGGTCTGCCGGTCGGCGGTCGTCCGTCTTCCCGGGGAGGCGGCCCACCGTTGCACCAATCCCAACTGTCCGGCCCAGGTAAAGGAGACCATTCGTCATTTTGCCTCCAAAGGGGCCATGGATATCGACGGCTTGGGGGAGAAGCTGATCAACCAACTGGTGGACAAAGGCCTGATCAAGGATTACGGCGATCTCTATGGATTGACCAAAGAAACCTTGATCTCCTTGGAACGATTGGCCGAGAAATCGGCCGAGAACCTCTTGCTGGCCCTCGAAAACAGCAAAAGACCGGCGCTGGCCCGTTTCCTTTACGCCCTGGGGATCCGTTTCGTAGGCGAACATGTGGCGGTAGTCCTGGCCGATCATTTTGGTTCCCTCGAGGCCTTGGCAGCCGCCTCCGCAGAGGAATTGCTGGCCGTTAAGGAAGTGGGGCCTCAAGTAGCCGGCAGCGTGCGCGGCTTTTTTGAAAATAAGGAAAATCGTCGGGTTATCGAAAAGCTGGTGCAGGGGGGCGTGCAGTGGCGGGAAAGGCAGGCGAGCCCGCCGGCCCGGAAGTTTTCCGGAAAGACCTTCGTCTTGACCGGCAGGCTGACCGGATTCACCCGGGAGGAAGCGAGGGAACGGATTCAGGCCCGGGGAGGCAAAGTGGCCGGTGCCGTAAGCGCCAGGACCGACTTCCTGGTGGCGGGGGAGGACCCGGGGTCGAAACTGGATAAGGCCCGGGAGTTGGGGGTGACGGTATTAAACGAAGAAGATTTCCTAAGAATGCTGTAACAGTCAATAGGCATTGGACGGAGGTCGCTGTGGAAAAAGTATCCGCACACGTAGTGGTCCACGGCCGGGTCCAGGGGGTCTATTTCCGGGCCTTTACCCGGGACCAGGCCCGTCTGCTGTCCCTGACCGGCTGGGTCATGAATCGCCGGGACGGCTCGGTCGAGGCTTTTTTCGAAGGTGAAAAAGCCCGGGTGGTAGACATGGTGGCCTGGTGTCGCCAGGGGCCGCCGACCGCCCGGGTGGAGCAGGTGGAGGTGCAATTCGGGGAATTCCGGGGACAAGGAGAATCTTTCGAAGTCCGTTATCGGTAATGGTTTTTATTTCAAATATTTACTTGACTTAGACCGTCGGTTTTAGTAATTTAAAAGTTTATCTTTATAGTCCCATAGGACATCAGGACCTTTAAGTGAAAGAAATCAATATCAATTTTCCGGATAAGACCCAACGCTCCTTTCCCGCGGAGACCACCGCCGGCCAGGCCCTGGCAGCCTGGAACAAAGAGGCCCGGAAGAGCGCGGTAGCCGCCCGTTTAAACGGAGAACCCCTGGACCTGAACCGAATCCTGAACGGGGACGGCGAATTGACCCCGATTAGCGGAGATTCGGTCGAAGGACTGGAAATTCTGCGCCATTCCACCTCCCACCTCATGGCCCAGGCTGTAAAGGAACTCTTCCCTGGCGTCAAACTGGCCATCGGACCGGCCATCGAACAGGGCTTCTATTATGATTTTGACGTTCGGGACCCCTTCGTTCCGGAAGACCTGGAGCGGATTGAAGAACGGATGAAGTCCCTGAGCCGGGAGAAGATCCCGGTTGTCCGGGAAGAGCGAGATCGGACCGAGGCCCTGGACCTTTTCAGGGAGCAGGGCGAGAACTACAAGGTGGAGCTTTTAGAGGAACTGGAGGCCCCCACGGTAACCCTTTACCGGCAGGGTCCCTTTGCCGACCTCTGTCGGGGCCCCCATGTGACCTCCACCGGAGAACTGCGCCACTTCAAGCTGACCCAGGTGGCCGGCGCCTATTGGCGGGGCGACGAGCGCAACCCCATGCTCCAGAGGATTTACGGCACCGCCTTTTTCACAGAAAAGGAGCTCCAGGACCACCTGCACCGTCTGGAGGAGGCCAAGCGCCGGGACCATCGCCGGCTGGGCAAGGAACTGGACCTTTTCAGCCTTCATGACGAGGTCGGACCGGGTCTGGTGGTCTACCATCCCAAAGGGGCCTTGCTCCGCCACCTCCTGGAAGACTTTGAGAAAAAAGAACATTTCAAACGAGGCTATGAGCTCGTCATCGGCCCCCAGATCCTGCGGGCCGAACTCTGGAAGAAATCGGGCCATTACGAAAACTATCGGGACTTGATGTATTTCACCGAGATCGACGGACAGAGCTACGGCATCAAGCCCATGAATTGTCTGGCCCATATGATGATCTATAAATCCAAGGTGCGCAGTTACCGGGACCTGCCCAAACGTTACTTCGAGTTGGGCACGGTGCACCGGCATGAAAAGTCCGGCGTCCTCCACGGCCTGATGCGGGTACGGCAGTTCACCCAGGATGACGCCCATATCATTTGCACCCCGGACCAACTGCAGGATGAAATTCGGGGCGTCCTGAACTTCGTGGCCGACGTGATGGGCATCTTCGGGTTTCCCTTCGAAGTGGAGATCAGCACCCGGCCGGAAAAATCCATCGGCAGCGACGCCGACTGGGAAAGGGCCACCCAGGCCTTGACCCTGGCCCTGGAGGCCAATAATCTCCCCTATGCGATCTGCGCCGGTGAAGGGGCCTTTTACGGGCCCAAGATCGATATCAAGTTGAAGGACGCA
>JALOOY010000380.1 GCA_025454185.1 Thermodesulfobacteriota bacterium | reverse complement strand
GTCATTTTCTTGATTTCCTCCTTGGTAAAAGTTTTGGATTTGGTCTCTCCCAGGGTCAGAACCGGGATCAGACACAGGACCAGACCGAGTACTCCCGTTATTAATTTCTTCATGGCTCCTCCTTGAGAATGATAGCTGTATCTTAAGACCTGATCCCTTTCCGGTCAAGGAAATTGCTGCCAATACTTAAGGGTTGCACCGCCCTTTCAAAATTCCTATTATGAGGCCAACATAAAACAACCGCCCTTGGAAAACGCCCTTGGAAAAAATAGCCTTTTTCGGTTGCCCGCTCGATTGTGACGAACGCCATGAAGCGCTTAAAGAAAAAATATCTCGGCTTCACCAGGGAGAAGCAATCGGGGACCCTTATGAAGCCGTAATGGCGCTGCTGCGGTCCGACCTGGATCCAACCGCCTGGCTGGAGCAAGGCAATCTGCCTGTTCCGACCTGGCTCGAACCGGTTCCGCCGGTGGAGGAGAAAGAGAAGCTCACCACCCGGGATATGGTCCGATTTATCGATAATGACGGCTGCCGGGAAGTCGCTGATCGAGTGGGACGCTTCGTCCAGGACCGGGTTTTCCCGCACATCCCCTGCCTCATCGCAGTGGACCAGTCACTCACTGGTGGAGTCTATCGCCCCGTCGTGGAACGCTACGCCCCGGAGGAAGTGTCCCTCGTCGTCCTGGATGCCCACACCGACGCCATCCCCGTGAGCATCCTGGCGCCGGCTGTCCAGTACGATGCTGAGACCAACCCGGCGTCGCTGCACGATGCCCAAGACCCCCTGCTTTACGATCGGACCGATTCCTATAATGCCAGCTCCTTTCTCTTTCATCTGCTGGCCGAAAAAGTAGTCCCGCCCCGCAATCTCTATATCCTGGGGATCGCCGACTACCCGCCCAAACACGCCTTTCGGCTCAAGGATGAAAGGATCAGCAACTACGTCGGCTGTTACCAGGAACTGCGCCAGGCCGGCGTTACCCTGGTTACCCGAGACGAAATAGTCGGTTCCCCCTCCCGGGTTCGCCGCCTCCTCGAGGCCATCCATACCCCCTACCTCTATCTCTCGGTAGACCTGGATATCGGCGCCCGGAACGCCCTGAACGGGGTTCGTTTCCTGGACCGCCAGGGTCTGAGTGCGGCGCAACTCTTTAAGCTGCTCGATTACCTGAAAGCCCGGTTGGGAAACGGCCTACGCTTGGCCGGCCTGGACTTGTGTGAATTCAATCCCCGCAGCCCCGACTGGGCTTCCACCTGCCGCTTAGCCGTCGAAATAATCAAAAAATTGCTTTTTTCGTAACGCTGCTCCGCTGAAATTCCAGGGTCGCAACCGGTTTTGCGGCCCGGAGGAATTTTCTTCTCTTCCTGTCAAATAATTGAAGGCCCTGTATGGACCGGCCTGCAATTGTTTCCCTCCCCGAAACAGGAAGCAGCCAGCCCCTCTTCTAAATTCAACAGGTTATGGCTGTATTTATTTTGGCACTATCATTGCTTATAAAAGAAAACGACCTTCCGGTCAAAGGATGAATCAGAACCCTTACCGGATTGGCCTTTGTAAGGCATTAAAAGGATTAGAAATTGCCGTTGCAGTTGGCTTTTACCCGCAGCATTCATCGCAGTTCCCCCGCGGATTTATCTCCCCTGCGCTCACGCTCATTCCACGTCCGGCTGACTGTCTACAGAAATAACGGAAACAGGAGGTGATTTTAACTTCGAAGCGCTGACCGGACCATCTTCCCAAACAATATCCGCAAGGGCCGCTGTATCAGAAAAGCGGCGGTAAAACTCGTCTTTTCCATCAACAAAATTCAGGAGGTTATCATGAACATCTCGCGACGCGACTTTTTGAAATACTGCGGCCTGTCGGCAGCGGCCGTCGGTTTATCCGCAACCGATCTCACCCTGCTGGAAAAGGCCCTGGCCAGTCCAACCGGGCCTTCGGTCATCTGGCTGCAGGGCAGCGGCTGTACCGGGTGCTCCGAATCTTTCCTCAACCGAATATCCACTGAAGGTCCCGCGACGGCCGCCGATGTGCTGGTCAACGCCATCAATCTGGTTTACCACCCCAACCTCATGTCCCTGGCGGGCCAGGATGCGGTGGCCCAGGCCCAGGCAGCGTATGAAAAGGGCGGGTATCTGCTGGCCGTGGAAGGCGGAATTCCGACCGCCTTCGGCGGCCGGGCCTGCTATGCCTGGACTTACAATGAAACAGAGGTCACTTTCGAACAGGCCGTCAAGGGGCTGGCCGAAAAGGCCGCCGGGATCCTCTGCGTCGGCACCTGCGCAGCCTGGGGCGGCATCCCCGCGGCTCCGCCCAATCCCACCGGCGTCAAGGGGGTCAAGGAGGTTACCGGCCGGAATACCATCAACATCCCCGGCTGCCCCACCCACCCCGACTGGATCGTCTGGGCCGTGGTGCAACTGCTGACCAACCAGCCGATCGCGCTGGATGGGTACGGACGGCCCACCCACTTTTTCAGCACATCCGTCCATGACCTGTGCCCCCGGCAAGGAAACGTCGTGGCCCAAAACTACGGCAGGGACCATCAATGCCTGATGGATCTAGGCTGCCGGGGTCCGCTGACTATGGCCAACTGCCCCATGCAGAAATGGAACAACCGGGTCAACTGGTGCGTGGATGCCAATGCCCCCTGCATCGGCTGTACGGAGCCCGGATTCCCCGGAACCAATCCATTCTACACCCCCCGTGGTCAATAAATTGAAGGAGGTAAACCAATGTCAACCAAGATTTTTATAGATCCTGTAACCCGCCTGGAAGGGCATCTGAAGATATCGGTCACCGTGAATGAAGTGCGGGGACAGCAGCAGGTCATCGACGCCCGGGCTACGGGAACCCTGTTTCGCGGGTTTGAGCAATTGCTGGTCGGCCGCGACCCGGGGGATGCCCAGCATCTCACCCAGCGGATTTGCGGCGTCTGCCCCGTGCCCCACGGTATGGCCTCGGTTATGGCCCAGGACGCGGCCTTCCGGGTCACCGTGCCGGCCAATGCCCGCATCATGCGCAACCTGGTCCTGGGCGCCAACTTCGTCCAATCCCATATCCTGCATTTTTACCATTTGACGGCCCTGGACTATATCGACGGGCCGAATATGCCCCCCTGGCAGCCATCCTGGAAAGCGGACAAACGCATCACCGGAGCCGCGGCCACCAGTCTGGTGGACCATTACGTCACCGCCATCGACATGACCCGCAAGGCCCACGAGATGGGCGCCCTGTTCGGCGGACGCATGCCGGACCCGGCCGCCTATATCGCCGGGGGTTTCACGGCAACCCCCCGGGCCGAGCGCATTGCCCAGTTTACGGCTTACCT
>JALOOY010000379.1 GCA_025454185.1 Thermodesulfobacteriota bacterium | reverse complement strand
CACGTTGACGAAGTGCTGAGTGGGATTGATCCGGGCGATGCCGATGGGCAGGCTGGTAAAGGGTGAGAGGGCCACCCCGATGGCCACCAGAATGATGGCGCGGGCCACGGTGCGTGTCTGCAGGGCAGTTGGTTCCATGGTTTCAGCCTCGTAGGTCAGGAGAACCCCCCAGGTCCTCCGGAGTCAGGAGGTAGAGAAAATCGAGGAGGGCGGTCTTGAAAGTCCCCGGACCTGCAGCGTGTTCTCCGGCCATCCTCCCGGCCAGCTTGAAGCAGGTAATACCGGCGGCGGTTGCGGCCAGCGGATCTTGTCCCACGGCCGTAAAGGCGGCGATGACCGCGGAGAGCAAACAGCCGGTTCCGGTGACTCGGGTCAGCAAAGGATGCCCGATCTCCCAGGTGAGAACCTTATCCCCATAAGCCAGGAGGTCCTTTTCTCCGCTGGCCATAACCACGGCGCCGGTCTGCTGGGAAAGAATCCGACCGGCCTTGGCCAGGTCGTCCGGACCGGTAACGGCGTCGATACCGCGCAGATGCCCGCCCTGGCCCGCCAGGGAACCGATCTCCGCCCGGTTGCCCCGGATGACCGTTAGACGCAATTCTTTCAGTATCCGACGGCAGACCTCTTCTCGAAATCCGGAAGCGCCTGCTCCCACCGGGTCGAAGACCACCGGTTTGCCCAGTTCGTTGGCCTTACGCCCGGACCGGACCATGGCCTCGATCCGATCCCTATCGGGGGTCCCCATATTGAGCAGCAGGGCATCGGCCTGGGCGGTAATGTCCGCCGTTTCTTCCGGGGAAACGGCCAGCACCGGCCTGGCCCCCAGGGCCTGCAGGGCATTGGCCACATCCCCCCCGGTCACCCAGTTGGTAATGGCGTGGACGACGGGCCGCCGTTTCCGGACCTGTTCCAGAAGAGTAGGGATTATGGCTTTGCTATCTTTCAAATTAGCCTTTCATAACCGATCGGCGTCAGCCGAATTACCATAAAAAAGCCGGCAACGAAGGCCGGCTTTTTTATGGTTCCCTTCGCTGGCATTACCCAGAGCAGGTTAAAAGGGTCGGCATTGGATCGTTTGCCTTCTCAGCCGGGCGCCCCCCAGCTCCCCGATTATTTGACTGACATCATAAACCAGGCCGGACCGGAAAGCAAGCGTCAGTATGTGGCAGGGTCTTCGGGAGGGAGTTCGCTTTCTTCGAAGGGCAGGACGCCCAGCCGCGTCATGATCGATTCCAGGTGCCGGAGGGGCTCCGCATAGTCGTAGGTGGACGAAAGGGCCGGGGCCGTTTCCACGAGGTTATCGAAGGTATCGTAAGCGAACCGCCCGTCCAGCAAGCCGGCTTCGACCAGCCGGGTAAAAACCGTCCGGTCATCCCGGAGATCGTCCCCCTTCCTTGTGGGCAGGAGCTTTCGTCGCTCGGGGGACGCGATGTACCACTGCATGGCGAAAAGCAGGGCATCAAAAAGCGAGCCCAGGCCGTGGGATATCTTGCCCTGACGCAGTCTTCTCCGGCCCGCACGGATATGGAGCCGGGCGCGCTGCAGGGCCGCCGCTTCGGTTCCCAAGGCCTCCGGGTCCATCAATCCGAAATGGGGCATCGGTCAGCTCCGGTTTTGGTATCAATTTAGCCTTAGGTATTCGTAAAAACTGAACACTAAGCTTCCGTCGGCGGGTATTGCAGGGAAGTAACGGCAAAGGTCCCGGAGCCGGTAGCCACCAGGCGGCCGGATTCCGTGCGGACCTCCATTTCGGCCACGGCAAAACTGCTCCCGGCCCGTTGCACCCGACCGACGGCTCGCAGATTTTCCCGTCGGGCCGGCTCGAGCAGACGCATCTGCATTTCGAGAGTGGCGATCCAGACATCGTAATAAACCGCGGCCGAGAACCACCCGGCGTTGTCCAAAAGGGTGGCCAGGATCCCGCCATGGGTATCGCGAAAGCCGTGTTCCAGGCCGGGATTGTGGGGGAGATCGAAAACGGCCTCCTGATTTTGGTTGAAAGACAATTCCATTCCAAAGGTCACCTTGATCGGAGCTTTGGAAAAAAGGGTAATCAGTTCTTCACAACGTTTTTGACGATCATTCAAGGACCTATACTCCTGTCTAGTTGGATTCTCTACGGAGGTTTTGAATCGTCTCGATGAGGAGGGGGAGAAACGTCTCCAGGTCCTCGACGATGACCAAGTCCGACCAGTTCAGAATCGCGGCCCGGGGGTCTCGGTTTACGGAAACGATAAAACCCGAATCTTTCATTCCGGCTACATGCTGATAGGCCCCCGAAATTCCCAAGGCGAGGTAGAGTTTGGGGGACACGGTGGCCCCGGTGAGCCCGACTTGCTGATTGTATTTCAGCCAGCCCAGGTCGCACAAGGGCCTCGAACCGGCTACCGCCGAACGAGGAAGCCGCTTGGCCAGGCTTTGAACGAGGTCCAGGTTTTCCGGTCGGCTGATTCCCCTTCCGGCGGCCACGATGATCTCAGCGGCGCGAAGATCGGCCCCGGTTTCCCGGGCGGGGATCCGTTCGAGTAGCTCCGAAGGGGGCGGTTGGCTGGAAACGGTTTTAAATTCACAAGACCCGGGCCGATCGGCCGGGGCCCCGGTCCATTTGAAATAACCGGGTTCAAAGGTCAGCACTGCTCCGGCGGTCGCTGGTTCCAGTTGGGCGTTAATCTTGCCGCCATAGAGGGGCTTCAGAAATCCCAGCCCATTTCCCTCCGGGACAATCTTGGTTATTCCGGTAAGGCAGGCCAGCTTCAACCGCAGGGCCAAGCGGGGGGCCAGATCCCAGGACTGGGAGGTATGAGGAATGATGATAAAAGCCGGCAGCCGAAGAGCGAAAGCATCGGCCAGCACCTGCAGGTAAACCTCCGGATGATACCCGGATAGACCGGGGGTTTGGATGGCCAGAACCTCTTCTCCGGATTGCTCGGCCAGGTGCTTGCCGATTTCTTTTAAGGAATCGCCCAGAATGACCAGCCGCAATGGACCGGCAAAGTGGGCCTGGATGCCCCGGGCCAGGCCCAGCCCTTCCCAGGTGGTCGGCTTTAATTCTCCCTGGTCATGCTCGGCCAAAACGATAATCGGATATTGGCTGGACATGGTCAGGCCAGAAGCCCCTTTTCCAAAAATAAAGCGGTCAGTTGTTCGGCTTTTTCCCGGGGCGTGCCCTGGAGGACAAGACCGGCGCGGACTTTTTCCGGATGAAGATAACGGACCAGGATCTGGCGACGTTCGATCTCCTCCAAGGAAGAAACGGGGATGATCTCCAGGGTCTGTTTTTTCGCCCGTAACACCTGGGAAAGGGAGGGATAGCGGGGCTTGTTGCTGCCACTCT
>JALOOY010000378.1 GCA_025454185.1 Thermodesulfobacteriota bacterium | reverse complement strand
TCAAGAAGGCCCAAACCGCCATCGAGGCCTTTGAAGAGATCGCCGACACGGAAAGCCTTTTCGTCTCCCGGGGGGATGATTCCGGGACCAACATCCGGGAAATGGATATCTGGGACGATGCCGGGCTCAGTCCCAAAGGAAAAAGCTGGTATCAGGAGGCAGGGGCCAACATGGCCGACACCCTGATCCAGGCGGATCGGCAGGGGGCCTACACCCTAACCGACATGGGGACCTTCCTGAAATATGAACCCAAGCTGGGTTTGAAAGTCCTCTTTAAAGGCGATCCCCTGCTGCTGAATTATTACAGCGTCATGGCCGTCTGTCCGGACCGGTTTCCCCAGGCCAACTACCTGGCCGCCATGGAGTTTATCGCCTTCGTTACCTCCCTGGAAGGGCAAAAGCTGATTGCCGGTTATAAGAAGCACGGGATCAATCTGTTTTATCCCGAGGCCATACCGTCGGTGCTCAAAGGGAAAAAATAGGGAAACATGCCTGGGAGGCCTTTCCTTATACACCTGCTGATCCTGGCCCTGGTCATTCCCTGGTCTAACGGGTCGGCCCAACAGACCTGCAACGAGGTTTACGGATCGGGAGAGCGAAGTTTTTCCGTAGCCACCGGCAGCCCCGGGGAACTCGGTCTGCTGAAAATCCTGGGGGAGGCCTTTGCCCGCGAGGCCGGGGCCTCCCTGTGCTGGATCAAGGCCGGGTCCGGGGCTTCCTTTCAACTCCTTCGTCAAAAAAAAGTCGATGTCATCCTGGTCCATGCCCCGGAGGCGGAGGAACAGGCGATTCGGGAGGGCTGGGCGGCCCGCAGGACCTTGGTCGGTTACAACGAGTTTTTTCTGGTGGGTCCCCCTGAAGACCCCGCTAAAATCACCGGGGCTGCCAGTGCGGCGGAAACTTTCCGGCGGATTGCGTCCCGGAAAGCCTTCTTTTTCTCCCGGGGCGACAATTCCGGAACGCATCAGAAGGAAATGGCTGTCTGGCGTCAAGCCGGCATTCAACCTGAAGGGGATTGGTATCGAATTACCCGAACCTTTATGAGCGCCTCTTTGAAAAAAGCTCATGAGGGACAGGGCTATTTCCTAACCGACAGCAGCACCTGGGTCATGGAAAAGGATCGTTTGCCCCGTTTAAAAGTCTTATTCCAGGGGGATCCTTTGCTGATTAACGCCTACCACGGCCTGTGTCAACCCAACGGGGCAACGCCGGCCTCCGACCTGGGCGCCCGGTTCCTCGTTTTTTTGGCTTCGGAACGGGGACAGGGTCTCATCGGCGAATTCGGTCAAGACCGTTTCGGCCAGGGGATCTATAAGAATGCCCGTCCTAAATCGGAGAAAGTTCATTAACGTCTCCTGCCGCTTTGATTCGTAGACCCCGCTTTTTGCCCACCTCCTTATTTTTTCCAGAAAATACTTGACACATTAGCCTTTTTTGGCATATATGCCAGAGAAATCATATAAAAGGAGGAGGGTATGCGCGGGAAGAGGAGATGCGGGTGGCTGTCCGGTGTAATATTGTTTTTCTTGGGGCTCTTCTTGTGGGGCCTGCCCCAGGGGGTACAGGCCAAGTCGGTGAATGAGCAGATCCTGGAGATCCTGCTCAACAGCAAGATGGTCACGCCGGAAAAGTATCAGGAACTGAAGAAGCAGGCGGAGGCCGAGGAAGCGGAACTGCAGCGGCTGCGGGCCCTGGAAAAGAAGGTCCAGGAAGAAAAGGCCCCGGCGGGCAACGCCAAGGTGGATTTCAAAAAGGGCTTCACCATGGAGTCGGCTGATGGTGAGAACAAGCTCAAACTTTCCGGACGGCTGCATGCCGACTATCGCTGGTTCTTGAACGATCATCCCAGCAACGACACCTTCCTGATCCGGCGGGCCCGTATTGCGGCCCTGGGGACTTTTTATAAACATTACGACTTCAGCGTGGAATACGACATGGGCGAGGGCAATGCCCGGTTGAACGACGCCTTCATGAACATCCGGTATTGGCCCGAGGCCCAGTTGATGTTCGGTCAGTACAAGGTGCCCTTCAGCCTGGAGGAACTCCATTCGGACAACTGGATCGATTTCATCGAACGCTCGCTGGCCAACAACTTTGCCCCTTCCCGCGACATCGGGATCATGCTCCACGGGAATATCAGCAAAGACCTGCTCTATTACCAATTAGGGGTTTTTAACGGCCGGAAGCTCAACACCAGTGATGTGGACGACCAGAAAGACGTGGCCGGAAGGGTCACCGTGGCCCCCTTCGCCAGGATGGACAATAAGATCCTTAAGGGGCTCCATATCGGCGGCGCCTTTACCACCGGGAGCGAGCATACCACGAACCCGCAAGCAGATTGGTGGCGTTATCAGTATAAGACGGAAGGCCAAACGACCTTTCTGCAGTTCAATGACACCGTGGCCCAGGACGGGACCCGCAACCGGCTGGGGGCGGAACTGGCCTGGTTGATGGGCCCTGTTTCCCTGAAGTCCGAATACATGACCCTGCAGTTGAATGACCTGACCTACAACAAAAAGAAGGCCAGCTTCGACGACAACACGGCGGGATACGTGTCCCTGGGCTGGTTCCTGACCGGCGAAGAGGAACCCTGGCGCAACGGGCTGCCCCAGCAGATTACCCCGAAAAAGCCCTTCAAGCTCGGCAAGCCGGGTTACTGCGGGGCCTTCCAATTGGTGGGGCGTTACGAGTGGATCGACATGGACGACGATATCCTGAAATTGGGTTTTGCCGATCCGAAAAAATACACCGACAAGGCCTCCGGCTATACCCTGGGTCTGACCTGGTACCCCAACGATCTGCTGCGCTTCATGGTCAATTACTACTATACCAAGTTTGACGATGCCATCACCGTGAGCGGCAAGAAGTTCGACAACGAACAGGGGATCCTGACCCGCTTTGAAGTGGTCTGGTAAGTTCCCGGAGGTTTTTCGAAATTTTAAAAACAGGGCGGGGGCCTTTTCCGCCCTTTTTTTTTAGAGATTGCCACGAAAGGAAGACAAATCATGAAAAAAAGAATGGTTCTTATCTTTATGGTGACATTAGCCGGTTTGTTTTTGTTGAACGGTGTAGTAACGGCCCAGACGCGCATCCGCTGCGCTTCCACCACCAGCACCCAGAATTCCGGGCTGCTGGATTACCTGCTGCCCCTTTTTGAGAAAAAGACCGGGATATCCCCTCAAGGTAAAGGGGAGCAAAAAGGCCCTGGAGGCTCTGAAGAAGATCGCTGACGGTTCGGGAACCTTCGTATCCCGAGGCGTCAAGTCGGGGACCCATACCATGGAGCTGGGGCTCTGGAAACAACTCGGCGTCGATCCCAAGGGAAGACCCTGGTATCTGGAAGTGGGGTCGGGGATGGAAAAGACCCAGCGCATCGCCGATGAAAAAAAGGGCTATACCCTGACCGACCGGGGCACCTGGTTGGCCACCAGGGATAAGGACAAGCTGGACATGGTTATCGTCCTGGAAGGGGACCCCGCGCTGTTCAACCAATACGGCGTCATGGCCGTGAACCCGGAAAAGCACAAGCACGTAAAATTCAAAGAGGCCCTGGAGTTCGTCAACTGGATGATCTCCAAGGAAGGGCAACAGGCCATCGGCGCCTTCAAGGATAAAAACGGGAATCCCCTGTTTATTCCCAACGCTTCGGGAAAATAGGCAGAGGGAAAAAGAAAGGGACTACTCGGACCCAGGCGACGGTGCTCCATACAGGCAGCGAACGCCGAGTGTAACCGGTGCGGAGCACACGCAGTGTGCGCAGCATCCGCGTTGACACCCGGCGTTCGCCGTCACGATTCCTGCCAAGGCATTGGCTTCGGATCGGGAACCTTGCCGGAGGCCATTCGCACACCTAAGGCAAAGGCGCGTCTGCAATCGTCGGGGAAGACTTTGATATGACGCTGCCGCTTTGCGTTCTTATCAAAAGCCTCCGTCTCGTACTTGTCGTAATCGCTGTACTGCAGAGTGTCGGATGATAGAAGCAACTCGCATGCGCCGAAATGCATCCCCAGTGTCATCTGCGTCATAGCGAACATCCGGTCATAGCCTATACGTTGGAGGATCGGCTCCGGAGCATTCATGGTGTAGATCATGGCTGTGTTGATGCGTCGCGGAAAGAGCGAGCGCCCATCCTTGGAATATTTTAAGTATGGGAAGCACAATCGCTCGAGGAAAGCACGCGTGGCAGCGGATTCAGCACCATAATAGACAGGCGAGCCAATGATCAGGGCATCGGCCTGCTTTACACGATCCAGCACTAGGGTCAGATCATCCTGCACTGAGCATACCCCATCCTTCTTTCGGCTTAAGCGCTTGCACGAGAAACAACTGATGCAGCCCGAAAACTTAAGATCGTATAGTTGGACCAGTTCGGTTTCCGCGCCGGTTGCCTGAGCGCCTTGCAGGGCATTATTCAACAAAGTGACAGTATTCCATTTCTTCTTCCGTGGACTGCCGTTGAACGCCATCACCTTCATTGTCTACCTCCCTCAGTTGTTCAATGCCCAATCTGGCCCGGGATGAAATAGCGATTGGCTCGGGGCATGGGTTGTTTGCTTAAAAGCCTCTTTTTAAGGGCAAAAAGTGCACTCTAAGACTTAGAATGCCTGACCTGATTTAACATAATGAATGCAAATTTAATTGGTTTGGCTGGTCCGCCCCCGATTTTAGACAGCGGAATCCCCGTCCAGTGCAGCGCCTTGGTCGCCCTTTTATCCCAGCTTTTTTGCAATATACACCCCGTAACTGATGTGAGACTTGTACTTTTCGTAGAGGTCAATTTCGTGTTGCTCTGCGTTTACTATTTCGCGTGCTTCTTCGCTGTTCCCGTTTCGATTCAGAAATTTTTCGAACCTGGCTTGCAGGGGCCGGTAATATTCTTCCAACCAACAATGCTCTGGTAAAACGAAGTACCCCACTGGCGTAAATCCGTGTTTCTCCAAAACCCTGATCTTTGCTGAAGCCACGTTGATTTCGGAATACTCGCTATCCCAGTGTTTCTGGAGTTCGGCTGGTCTGGAGTTCGTGAGCCATGTGATCTCGGAGGCAACGAATAGACCACCCGCTTTCAAAAATCGTCGCCACTCCGCTACGCCCTTTTCAAACCCAATGTTATAGATTGCTCCCTCAGACCAGATGACATCCAACTCCTCGTTGGCAAAAGGCAGGTCGTCCATGGACAGGGCAAGAGGTGATATCTTGTCCGCCACCCCGGTGCTTTCGGCCCTTTGATCCAGAACGTCCAGAAAATCCTGAAGGGCAAGTTCTGTCTCGGCATCCCCGCCCGGTCCCTGGCGATAGCCTTCCTTGTGAAGGTCGATCAAGAGTTTGTAATCATCCATCGGGGCGTTTGAATTTTGTTATATCCGGAATAGGGCTATTTCCCCGGGTGAACCACAACTCCAGCCCGGACCATGTTCAGAACGATATATAAGCCAGGCACTGGATCAAATGGCATCCGCTTTCAACGGCGGTGGCATGATACGGGTCCTCCCCAAAAGCCCCTTTGCGATTTTTCCTTTGATTATATTCCTGGCCGGTCCTACCGGCAATCAATTGCAGCGACCGGGGAATGGCCCCATGATCAATCTCGCCGGAAACCAGGAGAGGGACATGATTGGAGGTGACCGTATAATCTAAAATCGACAACCCGAAACGCTTCCTGGCCTCTCGCAGCCAAACCACATAGCGCCGGC
>JALOOY010000377.1 GCA_025454185.1 Thermodesulfobacteriota bacterium | reverse complement strand
GACCCCGCCCAACCAGGCCGCCCAGTTCCCGGTATGGGGGAGGATACCCTGCAATTCTGCCGTATTCAGAATCACCATGAAATCGTTGGAGGAATTTTCCGACCAGGATCCGTCGCGGCCCAGGTCAAAATGGGGGTTGGCTATGGGATAATTTTTAAAAATCAAGGGCAGGTAGAGATAATTGGCGGCGGCGGCGCTCCCCGGACCCACGATCAGGGAGCAGGCCAAAAACCAAAGTCCTAAAACGACCGCTCCTCCGGGGCATCCTCGTTTTTTCTTGGTAACAGCTACCATGACAGCATCCTTTCGTGAACTACATCAAAACCCGTACGGCCCGGTTGTTCTAATTTTAACACTATCCCGCGGAGAAGTAAAATACTGGTTGCCGGCGCGGGACGGTTGAGTACGAAATCGTTTCAGCGGGTCCGGGCCGCGGACTGAAAGAGCTTCACACGGGCCAGACCGTGTTTCTGTAGAAAATAACTGAACGAGACCCGCAGGACCCCCAGACCGTAGGCCAGGCTGCTCTTAAAATTGATGGATGAGGCCTCCCGGAAGTATTTAGTCGGGCAGGTCACCTCGGCGATCTGGAAACCGGCGAAGAGGATTTGGGCCAGAAGCTCATTGTCGAAAACGAACCCGTCTGAATTCTGGTGATAGTCGATATGTTCCAACACCGAACGGCCAAAGGCCCGATAGCCCGTGTGGTATTCCGACAGCTTCTGATCCATGAGCAGATTCTGAAACAGGGTAAGGGCCCGGTTGGCCGCATATTTATATCGGGGCATGCCTCCGGCCAGTGCCCCCTTGCCCAGTATGCGCGAGGCAATGACCACGGGGTACAACCCGCTGGCGATGATGCCGGCCATGGCTGGGATAAGACGGGGGGTGTACTGATAATCCGGGTGCAGCATGATAACGATGTCGGCGCCGAGTTCCAGGGCCCGGTCATAGCAGGTTTTCTGATTACCGCCGTAGCCCTTGTTTTTCTCATGGACGATGATATGGCGGAGGCCCAGGCGGCTCGCCTCGGCTACCGTCCGGTCTGTACTTTGGTCATCGACCAACACCACCTCGTCCACCAACGGAAAAGGGATTTCCCGGTAGGTCGTTTCCAGGGTCCGGGCGGCATTGTAAGCGGGCAGGACAACGACTATTTTTTTTCCTTCAAGCATGGTCCCTACCGAAAAAGTTCTTTAAGCGTTCGGGTTGGCTCATAAGCGGTCGATGCGGATCCAGCGCACATAGGCCAGCCGCAAAGGGTCCTGCCGGGAAATATTGGTGATTTCCAGAAGCACCGGGAGACGGCCGCCGGTCCAGGTAAAGGTTCTCTGCCATTCCGTTTCCTGCCAGCGGGGCGGCGGAGCGGTGGGCAGCGGCGCGGCAAGAAATTCCCATTCCCCCACCCGACCCTGCAGGCGGGGGCGCTCCCCAGACCCCTGGGCCCCGACGGCCGCGGTGAGGCGCAGGCTGCCGGCAGGGATGCGGGGGGCCCAGGCCAGCGTCATGTCGCGGGAGGCCACCCGGATGACCCGTTCGGAGGCGCTGACCCGGCCCTGGTGCTCCACGGCCACGGTTCCCCGGAACGGCAGGCCCCCGGCAGGGTCGGCCAGCGTCGCCGGATATTCACCGTAAGGATAGATGGCCGAAATAGCGGTCAGGACCAGTCCCAGCAAGGCCGTGACCAGGACGCCGGCGCCGAGCGATCCCCGGGGCCTGAAAACGCCGGTCCGGCGGCCCAGGATGGAGCCCCAGAGCAGGATCAGCAGGAGGCCCAGCATTAGGGGCAGTATCCATCGGGCTCCGGGCAGAATGAAGGAAGGCAGGAGCCGGCCCGGGTCCAGACCGGTCTGGTCGAAAAAAATCCTTAAAAAGGTGGCCCGCCCATAGGCATATTGGAACCGCCAGGCCGGCCAGAGGGAGATAACCAGCGCGTAGAGGAGGGTTAACCCGAACAGACCCGAGACCAGGGCCCAGAGGAAACGGCCACGGACCCGGTCCAGGGCCAAGGCCGCCAGGACACCAAGGGCCGGCAGGGAGGCGACGAGGTAGCGCGCCGGCGGATTGAAACCTCCGTGCCAGATCAGGACATCGGTCCGTTCCCCGGCCATGATATACCAGGTGCACAGGAAGGGGCCGGCCAGCAGGATTACCAGACGGTACTGGCCGCGGACCAGGCCGCTGACCGCCCCGGCCAGGGCCAGGATGAAGACCGGGGCGGCGGGCAGGACGCCGAATTCCTGGTCCCCCAAAAGACCCAGGTGCCCCTGAAAGACAAAAGGTCCCGGCGAATGGGCAGACCCCAGTTCCTGTCCCAACAAGCGTTTGCTTAGAAAGCCCCCGAAGACGAAATGATCGTAGACGACGGCCAGGACCCCCAGGCCGGCCCAGACCAGCAGAGCGCCGGCCGTACTTTTCCAGGTCCACTTTCGAAAAAGGCCGAAAACCAGGGGCAATACCAGGAGGACAAAGCGGTTTTTGAGGGCCAGGAGGGCCAGGATGCAGGCCAGGATGGCTGCCAGGTCCCGGGCGTTTCTGGTTTCCTTGAGCAGCAGGTAGAGGGCTGCGGTCAAAAAAAAGGCGCCCGCCGTCTCCGGGAAAGGAGAAATGGCCAGGGATAAAACGGGGACGCAGAGCAGGCTCCCCAGCCAGGCCAGAAAGGCGGCCGGGACGCTGGCCCCGATCCGCAGGGCCAGTAAATATACCAGGGCCAGACAGGCCGCGCTCAGGCAGCCCAGGAACAGCACCGCCCCCGGGCGCCCACCCAGCCAGTAGGCCGGGGCCAGGAGCAGGGGCTGGAGGCCCTGATAGGCGTTGCTGTACATCTTTCCTGCAGGGGTGATCTCCATCATCTGCCTGGGATTTAATTTTCCCCAGTAAAAGGGGAGGTAATCCTGCCGGGCGAAATTATTGGAGAGCTCCCAATCCCCATCCTGCGTTAAGCTATGGGCAATCAACAGATAATAGGGTTCGTCGCCGACCGCCGACAGGGTCAGGGAAACCTGTGCTCCCAGAAAGGCATACAGCAACAAGCCGGCCGTAAAAACGGCGGCGCCTCCCCGACGGACATCGGCAAAAGGGGGCTTGAAAAAAAACCATAAAGCGCGGAGCAGGACGGCCCCCTTCATGCCTATAAAGAGGGCATACCAGGCGGATAGCAGGACGGGCCAGGTTTCGCGACCCGGACGCGCCGTCAGGATGAAGAACAGCGGGAGAAACCAGAGCAGCGCCGCTTGATCCAGAAGGAAATAGCGGGTGAAAATGTGTCCCCCGGGCCATCGGGATAGCCGCTGGTAGGTCAGGGCGAACAGGCCGTGCGCTAGAGGTGCCACCACCGCGATCAACAGGGGCCA
>JALOOY010000009.1 GCA_025454185.1 Thermodesulfobacteriota bacterium | reverse complement strand
AGTTCCAGGACATGGCGGGTTATCCGAAAACGCTTTTCCTTCGCTACCGACTCCTGCAGGCTCTCTATGGCCTGGTTTTCAAACTCCAGGATGGTCCCACACCCGAGACAAATCAGATGGTCGTGATGTTTTCCTTGCGGTACAGGCTCGAACATACTGATCTGACGATTGAATTTTCTTTCAACGGCCAGACCGCAGCGAGTCAGGAGTTTCAAGGTTCGATAGACCGTGGTCAGTCCAACCCGTGGGTCTTTTTCCCGGACCCGGGCCAGCAATTCCTCGGCCGATACATGTCCCTCTAACCCTAAGAACGTCTCCACGATGCGGTTGCGTCGGGTGCTTTGCCGATAACCGCGAGAACTAATTGTTTCTATGAGTAAATTTTTTTCCATCGGTTATAATGAAAATGAATTTCATTTTCATTATAACCATAAAATTTCCCTTGTCAAAGGAATTTATTTCAGGCAAACCCCCGGCAAAGCCGTGATTTTGCCTGAAATAAATTAGCGATTCTCAGAAGGTACATATATAAGTTCATCAAGAAATACAAATTGATAACCTTTTTCTTTCAACCTTTCTATTATTATCGGCAGGGCCTCCAGGGTCTGGCGTCGATTCCGGTATCCCTCCACCCCTCCGGCATCGTGGAGAATGATGATATCCCCGTTTTGCACCCGGGAAAGGACGGCTTCGACGATCTGATCCGTTCCGGGGTTCGATACGTCCCCGGCCTTTATCGAACCGTTGATGATGGGCAGTTTCAGTTCCCGGCAGAGGGCCACGAGCTCGCTGGACACCCAGCCCAGGGGGGCGCGGAAATAGCGCGGGTATTCCCCGTTGATTTGAAAAATCACCTCCTGGGTATCCAGAACCTCCGCACGCATCCGTTCCGGCCCCAGCCAGGAGAGATAAAAGTGATGGTTCTGGGAATGGTTGCCGATGGCCTGCCCCCGGTCCTTGATGGCGCGGACCAGCTCGGGATGGACCTGGGCCTGGCGGCCGATCAAAAAGAATGTGGCCTTTACCTGAAAGCGCTCCAGAATATCCAGGACCTGCGGCGTGTAGACCGGGTCCGGGCCGTCGTCCAGGGTCAGGGCCACCACCTTCTCCGCGGTCTCGCCCTTGAAATAGACTCCCTGACACCCGGAGAGGAACAGGAATCCCGACAAGAAACAAAGCAACCACAGGCTCTTGTGTTTGAAATGCATAGTGTTCCTGAATGGTTCGCACCGTTTGGGCTAAAATACAAACTGATGGTTTCGCAAAAAGTCGTCCTTGCGAGCGGAGCGAAGCAATCCCCCGCTCGAACTGCGCTGATTCCTGGGGATTGCTTCGTCGCTTCTCTCCTCGCAATGACTCCCTTGCGGACTTTTTGCTAGATTAACAAACTTTACCCATTGCCTATTGCCCAAAAATATCTTTTTCATGTTCGGGGGTGCTCGCCCCGAGCAGGGGAGTTTAGTTTGAAAATAAAGACGGACATTCAACATCGAACATCCAACATTCAACATTCAACATCAAACATCCGAGTACGGTAAATGGTCTGAGACCGCTCTCCGTTTACCGGCAGGGGCTATTATGCCCGCCGGCGCCGGCGCCTGACAACCCTAAAATTCGGGGTTTAGTTTTCCTTCAATAATATGCTATACATTTCCGATAGATGATTATTGGTGGGGTAAGAACATCCAAGGAGCACTGGCATGAAACCGATCGACAACAAAGGGTTCTGGAAAACTGTATTAATCTTCGCGCTGGCTCTGTTTTTTCTGGCCGGCCTGGTCGGTTGCAGCAAGGAAGCCAAGCTGGCCCGTCACTGGAAAAAGGGGGAAAAATATTTTTCCGAGAACAAGTTCAACGAGGCCGTCATCGAGTACAAAAACGTTCTCCAGCTCGATCCCAAGGATGCCAAGGCCCATTACAAGCTGGGGCTGTCCTACCTGAAGGTTCGCAACCTCCAGGGGGCCTTCGCCTCCTTCAGCAAAAGCGTGGAGCTGGATCCCGGCCAGACCGACGCCCGGCTCCAGCTCGGTTATCTCTACCTCTTGGCCCGGGACCTGCCCAAAGCCCGGGAACAGGTGGAGAAAGTCGCCCTCAAGGACCCGGAAAATCCCCAGGCCCACCTCCTGAGCAGCACCCTCTACGCCGTGGATAAAGACCCGGAAAAGGCCATCGCCGAGGCCCGCAAGGCCCTGGAGAAAGACCCTAAAAAGGTAGAGATCTACCTGCAGCTCGCCCAGATTTACCTCCTGAAAAAAGACCTGATCATGGCCGAACAGACCTTCAAGGACGCCGTCAAGGTGGACCCCAAGTCCCTGCCGGCCCGCTACGGCCTGGCCGGCTTCTATCACCGGACCGGGAAAAAAGAGCCGGCCGAGGCCGTCTACCGGGAAGCCGTCCAGATCGACCCCAAGGACCCGGGTCCGGTGATGGTCCTGGGCAACTTCTTTGCCTCGGTCAACAAACCGGAGGAGGCGGAAAAACAGTTTCTCAAGGCCGTGGAGCTCGATCCCCAGAAAGCCGCCTCCCGTCTGCACCTGGGGGATTTTTACCTGGCCTGGGGCAAAAAGGACAAGGCCGCCGAGGCCTACCAGCAGGCCGTTAAAGAGGACGCCAAGAATGTCCCGGGCCTGGCCCGCCTGGCCGAAATGGCCCTGAAAGATAAAAAATATGAGCAGGCCTCCGAGCAGATTGAAAAAATCCTGAAAATCAACCCCAAGAGTCATGAGGGGACCTTTTTAAAGGGACGTCTGCACCTGGCCAAAAAAGAATTCAAGGAGGCCAGCGGACTGTTGCAGCCTTATCTCAAGGACAATCCCAAATCAGCCCCGGCCCATTATTATCTGGCCCTGGCCCAGTTGGGGGTGAACGACGTGCAACAGGCCAAAAATCAGTTGATCGAGGCCGTCAAGTTGAATCCCAAGTGGGACGAAGCCCGTCTGCTGCTGGCCGAAATCCATCTGAAAAGCGGGGCCGGAGAACTGGCGGCGGAACAAAGCCAGGAGGTCCTGAAAAACAATCCCAAATCCCTGCCGGCCCAGTTGCTGCTGGGCAACGCGCTCTTCCTGAAAAAGGACCTGGCCGGGGCCGCCCGGGCCTTTGACGAGGCCATTCAGGCGGCCCCGCAAAATCCGGCCGGCTATTTTCACAAGGGGCGCGTGCTGCTGGCCCAGCGCAAGGACAAGGAGGCCCTGGGGCAACTGGAAAAGGCCCTTTCCCTGCAGCCCAATTACCTGGAAGCGCTCAACCTGATTGTCGGGATTTACATCAATCAGAAGGACATCAAGAAAGCCGTGCAGCGGGTGGAGGCCCAGATACAACTCCAACCGAAAAACGCCTTTTTCCAAAATCTGCTGGGACGGGTTCAGGAGATGAACCAGGACCTGGGGAAAGCCGAAGCGGCGTATAAAAAGGCCCTGGAGCTGGACCCCAACGTGAACGGTTTTCACCTCTCCCTGGCGGGTTTTTACGCGCGGCACAACCTGGTGGACAAGGCCGTGCAGCAGTTTCAGACGGCCCTGCAACAGAACCCCAACGCCCTGGCGGCCCACATGGGGCTGGGCATCATCTACCAGAACCAGAATAACCTGGAAAAGGCCAAAGAAGCCTACCAGAAGGCCCTGAAGGTCAATCCCAAGTTCGCCCCGGCGGCCAACAACCTGGCCTATCTCTATGCGGAGAAGGGGGAGAATGTCGACGAGGCCCTGAACCTGGCCCAGATGGCCAAGGAACAGTTTCCGGAGGACCCCTCCATCTCCGATACCCTGGGCTGGGTCTATTACAAAAAGAACATCCCCACCCGGGCCATCGTCTATTTCAAGGAAGCGCTGGAGAAGGTCAAGGACAACGCGGTGATCCACTACCACCTGGGTCTGGCCTATTTCAAGAACAACCAGAAAGACCTGGCCCGCCAGGAGCTGAAAAAGGCCCTGGAACTGGACCCCAAGTTTTCGGGAGCGGAGGAGGCCCGGGCCACGCTACAGAAGATCAAGTAAACCAGGCTTGGGGGGGCCGGGCGAAAAATTCCGCCAGCGGGATCCCCGGCCCTCCCACCAGCATAGCCTGTGCCTGGGGATAGCGTTGGCGGAAACGGTTCAGACCTGCTGCCGCGTTTACGTTTTTGTCCCCGGGAAAAAAGTTCCAGGCCGCTGACCAGAAAGGCGAATTCCAGCAATATTAAGGTGTTTTTGAGCTTTCCACTGATTTACTCAACTGTTGAGTAAAATTACTCAATTTGACAAAAAAATTCCCGGCCTTATTCCAAATCCAATAAGCCTTAAACGACGCCCCAAAGGAACAGCCGTTCATCGGCTTCCGCTATTAATTGGCCAGTCAAAAACTATTGCTCCAAAAAACCAATTGCGGCTTCGAAATCCGCCTTCGTCGGATAGGCCCCCCGCCCTATTCCCATCATACTTTGCCGGGCCAGGGCCAGCCCCAGAGCACCGCAGGCCGGCAGGGGCAGGCCCTGGAGAACCCCGCCCAGGAAGCCGGCGGCGAAGACGTCGCCGGCGCCGGTGGTATCCTTGGCTTGCATCACCGGGGCGGGAAGGTCCCAGGTTTCATGGGCCTCCCGGATCAGAGCGCCGGAACCTTTCTTCTTTACCACCACCAACCGGGTCCCCAAGTCCAGTACTTCCCTGATGCCGTCCCGCCATTCCCGCCCGGTCAACAGTTCCAGTTCCCCCTGCGTGATAAACAAGATCTGACACAGGGTCAGCAAAGGCGTTAGGGACTCCAGACCGCGCCGGGCATAGGTTTCCCCAGGATCGAAGCTGATCTGCACCGTGCCGGAAACCATTTGCGCCAAGCGGGTCTGCAGGGCCAGCCCCTCCCCCGGCAAAGAAGTCAGATGGAGCATCCGGAAGGTGCGGACGAAATCCGGATCCAGGTCGGCCCAGGTCAGCTCCCGGTTGGCATAGGGCAGCAGGATGATGATGCGGTCCCGGTCGGGTCCCAGAATGATCAGGGCCTGACCGGTGCGGTTACCCGGAGCGATCCGGAGCCGGGGGACGATGGCCATTTCCTTCCGGAGGAAGTCACCGTCCTCGTCGCCCCCCGCCTTCCCGATCATGCCGCTCTGGAAGCCCATCCTGGCCAGCGCGAAGACCGTGTTGGCGGCGCTCCCGCCGCCGCAGCGGGCGATCATCCTGGACTTTTTTCGCAACTCCCCTTGTAACGCCTCTATCCGCCGGGTATCCGTAAGCACCCACTGTCGACGTTTTATTCCCTCGGGGTAAAAGGGTCCCAGAAAGGACGGGTCCTCTGCCTCATAGATATAATCTACGTTCAGGGATCCCAGGCCCACCACATGGTCCATCTAACCGTTTCCCAACTGCTCCCGGACCCGCGCCACGTCCCCGGCCTCCAGGGGAAAAGGATAACTGCGAATATCGCTGGGCGGCCCGTCTCCGAAGGGGCGGTTGCAGGCGGTCTCCAGGCCCCCGCCGGGGCAGCCGCTGGTCATGAAGGGCCGGCCGGAATCGATCCAGCGCGCCAGGTCTTCTGGAGGCAACCCGAAATCCGTGATGCGCCCCCGCGCATCGAAGGCCATGTTCGGGAAATGGGACAGATCGTTGTCGATGAGGAAGCGGGCCAACTGGACCCGGCGGTACTGACCCGCCGGACAGGGAAGGTCCTGGGCCAGCCGGGAGCCCTTCTCCGGATAAAAGGAAAAAAGATGGGTCCGGGCCCCCAGATCACGTACGGCCTGTATGCGCTGGACCAATTCCTCCTCCCGCTCCCCCAGGCCGCAGATCAGGTGGCAGCCGGCCTTGTTCCGGCCGAAGACGGCGGCCGTCTCCGCGAGCATGGTCCAGTAGTGGGCGAAGCGGTGCGGCCCCCGGGCCCCGGCCCCGCGGTGACGGTCGAAGAGGTCTTCCCCGGCCAGGTCCAGGGCCACGGCCGCCATCTGGGCCCCAGCCTGCCGCAGGGCGGCCACGTCCGCGGCCGTCATGCTGGTGGGGTTCATGAGCACCGAAATCGGCAGGCCCACGTCCTCCCGGAAGCGGCGGATCAGGGCCAGCGTGTCTTCTAGGGCCCGGGGATGGGTGATCATGGAGAGACAAATCCGGTGCAGCTTGTGCCGGTTTTCCAGCGTCTTTTCGATGATGGTCTCCAGATCGTACGTGGGCCAGCTCACGCGGATGAAACTTTTTTCCGCAAAGGCCCCGTCCCGGGATTTCTGAAGACCGCAATAGGAACAGTTGCCCATACATCCTCCCGGATAGGTCAAGAGCAGGTTCAGGCAATACAGTCGGGCGTTGCGGAAAAACAGGCCTTCTTTCAGATTCAAGGTCATGGCCGCCGCCAGGCTCATCTGGAGATAATCCGGGCTGCTCGGTCCTGGCCCAGGCTGGTTTTTCATGGTGGTCATCCGTCCATAAACTCCTATCAAAAAAAATGAACATCGAACATCGAATATGGATGTAGGGGTGGGGTTAATCCTTGCCCGACTGGGATTCCCCGGGCAGCTAATGGCGGAGGGGGATAAACCCCCTCCCTACGAAAAACAAAAGAGCTTTCAAGGACATCTGTCTCGACGGTATTTCGCAGAGTCGTTAAGGCTCATGTTTCCCCTTCCTTTATCAACGAAAATACTCCTTGAAAGCGATCCAGTTTCTTTTGATCAACCGGTTAAAATCCCCGCCGTTCCAGTCCCGGAGC
The DNA here is from genome assembly GCA_025454185.1 of Thermodesulfobacteriota bacterium. Classification (GTDB taxonomy): domain Bacteria; phylum Desulfobacterota; class RBG-13-43-22; order RBG-13-43-22; family RBG-13-43-22; genus JACRCK01. The sequence goes on along the minus strand of JALOOY010000009.1, from coordinate 4,803 downwards.
ATTCCCTCCCGCTTGGCGGCCGCCCTGGACAGGGAAGGCCCCAGCAAGGCCCGCAGCTCCTCCCGATAGCCTTCCAGGGGCGCGCGGCTCCCTTGACGGACGGCCGCCGCGGCAGCGGCGCCGGCCAGTTCCCCGGAAATGAGGGCATTCCCCACGCCGGCACCGCTGATGGGCTGACAGGTCCCCGCCGCATCGCCGGCCAAAATCATATCTCCCTGCCAGAGATCCCTCAAGCCCCCCACCGGCACCAGTCCGCCGCCGGCAGGCCGGGCCGGGCCTTGGACCAAACCTTCTTCCAGCCGCTGCCTCCAAAATCCGGCCAGGCTTTTCCCCACGTCCCGGGACCGGCCGGCGGTCAGCCCCACCCCCACATTGGCCCGGCCTCCTTTGGGAAAAACCCAACCGTACCCGCCGAAAATGTCCGGCTGAAAATACACCCGGGTATGATCCAGGGGCGCGGTCAGCTCGCAAGAGACCTGGGCCGCCGCCAGGCAGGGACCCGGATTTTGGCCCATCCAGCGCCCCACCTGGGAGGAGGGACCGTCGGCCCCGACAATGACCCGGCAGCGGATGAAGACCTCCCGGCCGGCGGCCCGGGCCCGGACCCCTTCCGGGGTCCGCCCATATACCTGCAGGCCGGTGCGCAGTTTGGCCCCGGCCGCCGCGGCCTGACGGGCCAGTTCCTGGTCGAACCGCTCCCGCCGGATCATGGCCCCGGGGAAAAGGCTTTCCCGCCCCGGGGCTCCCGCAATAAAGGTGCGCATGGCCTTGACCCCCTGGGCTACCAGGGCCGGATCGGTCAGGTCGATGTACTTCCTCACGGGCAGGGGCACGAATTCGGCGCAGCGCACCGGGACACCGACCTGCTGCCGCCGTTCGGCCAGCAACACCGTTACACCCCGGCAGGCCGCTGTCCGGGCCGCCAGGCTGCCCGCCGGCCCGGCGCCCACCACCAGCACGTCACAGGTCAGTAGATCGCTCAATCCCGCCTCACTCCCGCCCGGGTCCGGCGGGGGCCAGCCATAGCCGGCTCCGAACCTCCAGGACTTTCCGCAGCAGACCCAGCCGCAAATGGGTCTGGTTTTCGAAGGAGCCCTGGTAGGCCTGCGCTTCCTGTTTCAATTCATAACAGGTGGTGTTTTCGATGTCGACCAGCAACCCCGGCAGGCGGGCCGTTTTGAAGGCCTCCTGCCTTTTCAGTTGAAAGGCGTCGCAACAGCAGCCGATATAGGCCCGGGTTCCGGCCTTTTTTTCGAGGGTCAGTTCCTCCACCAGGTGCTCGTAATTCTGGATGGTCTTGACCCGCAGGCCCTGGACCCCGGCCAGGGCGTAGGCCTCGCCGATGGAACAGGCCCCGCACTGATCGCAGCCCTGCCGAAAGCGGTACCCGCAGTCCGGGCTCTTGGCGCAGTAGGGCAAAAGCAACAGATCGCTGCCGGCCAGGATTTCCGGCAGGGCTCCGTGGAAGACGGTCAGGTGATCCGCCTCTTCCAGGGTGAAGCCGAGATCGGGAAAGGACAGCTTGTCCAGGGCCAGAGCAACGGACCGGATGAAATCCCGAGGCCGGAGGCCGAAAAGATCCACCTCCCGCTCCTGAAAGAAGGCGGCGATGATCCCCGGCAGGTCCGTTAGGGATCGGCCTTTCAAGCCGGTTTCCAGATCGTACAGCGCCCGCCTGGGGTACATGAAAAAGTCGCCCGTGATCAGGATGTCCTGCACCCGCCCCCGCTTCCGGTCCACCTTGACCGCCGTACGGATCAGCCCTCCTTCCTCCTTGTGTATGGAGCGGAGCAGCTCCTGGGGCCGGAGGGGCCGCCGGCGGCCTTCGATCCACTCCCGGGACCGGCGCCGGGGCAGGATCTTTCGAAAAAGGTCCTTTTCGGCCGGACCGATGCGGCCCGGCGCTGTCTGCAGACCCAGTCCTTCCCGGAAGCCCCTTTCGAGGGCCTCCTTCACCCGTTCCAGGGGAGGGACCTGCCCCAGTTGTTCTTTTAGACTGGTCACCCGCTCCCGGGCTGAAGACAATTCCCGGGCTTGCAGCTTCTCCGTAGGAACCCGCAGGGCCTTGATCAGGTGTTCCAGATGGAAGTCGATGAGCAGCGTGCCCTGAAAGAGCAGGCAGCCTTCCTCCAGGACGGCGCCGGTGCCGGAGATCTTGCGGCCGTCCACTTCGATATCGTTTCGGGGGCGGAACTCAGCCTCCAGCCCCAGGGACCGCAGCCCCCGGGCGGCCGCCTCACAGACCTTCCGGGTGATCCCGGCCAGGTCCGGTCCGCCGGGCAGGGCTTCCCGGGCGCAGATCAGCTCCCAGCCCAGTTGGCCTTGGTCAAAATAGATGGCCCCTCCCCCGGTCACCCGGCGATTGACGGCAATCCCGTTGGCCCGGCAATAGTCGACCCGAATCTCCTCCGCCACGGCCTGGTGATAGCCGACCAGGGCCACGGGGGGGGTGAAGCGCAGATAGCGCAGGGTGTCCGGAATGAGCCCCCGGCAGCGGGCCGCCAGCAGGGCCTCGTCCCAGGCCATGTTTTCCGCCCCGCTCAACAGGCCCGTATCGATCACGCGCCACATGGGGCGATCAGGGCGCAGCAGTCTTCTTGAAAACCTATGTGCAGGTTCAAGGCCGCTGCCCGGGCCAGGGTTTTTTCCAGGGGGAAGGCCATACCGTCCAGACCGGCCTCCAGGGCCAATCGTTCCGTTTCCCGGCGATGGGCACCCAGGGGCCTCTCACAGCCCAGGACCACCGGGATTCGCGGAAAGAGGCGGCGGGCCTTCTGGAAGAAGGCCCCGAATTCCTCCGGCGCCGGCGGTAGGCAGCCGGCCAGAGCGGTCCCGGCGATGGGCCGGAATCCGACCAGAACGACCGTTTTCACAGGGTATTTCCCGATCATTTCCAGTGCCCGTTCCTCACCCAGGAACCGGCCGAAATGGAGCCCCAGGACCACGTGGGGGGCGACGGGAATGTTTCGTTCGGTCAAATGCCGCAGCGAAGCCTCGTAATCTTTTACGGAAAGGGGCAGGTGATAGACCTGGCGGATCGTCTCCTCGTGGCCGATCACGTCCAGCAGGGCCGCGTCGATCCCGGCCGCAGCCAGTCCATCGGCCAGGGCGGGGGTGACCAGGCCGGTGTGGACCAGAATTTTCAGCCCCATTTCCGAACGGATTGTCTTCAACACGGGCAGAAAGGGCTCGAGGGGGACTGTCCCGTCCCGACGCGCCCCCCCGCTGACCAGCAGGCTTTGGCGACCCCGCGCCTGCAGTTGCCGGGCCTCCTGCCAGAGGGCCTCGGGGGTGACCGCCGGTCGCATATTCTCCAGGATCCGCCCCCCGCAGTGCTTGCAGCGGAGCCGGCATTCCGGACCGGTAACGGAAACCGCCACGGTCCCGCAGGTCCCTTTTCCCTGGAAAAAAGTGGGGTCGTAGCGGCGGAAGGCCGGCAGGAAAAATGTGCAGGAACGAGGCCTGCCCTCCTGGAAAACGGGTTTACCGGAAGCGATCGGGTTATAATACGGCATGGGGAAATTTTTCACACGGGCGGCACACTTGTCAAGTATTTAGAAACGCTGCCACGTGTTGGTGTCCATTCCCTCCCTTCCAAAAATCGCGCCGCCAGGCAACAAAATTTTATTGAATTTATTCGCAATTGTTATATATACTCCAAAGGTTATCTTACCGGAGGAGGCTGTCGATTTCCTGTTTGGCCTCCATAAACCAAAAATAGAAAGGAGTCGCTGATGAACAACAAACAAAACAGGCAGTTAGTGGGATGGTGGGGGGTTGCGGTCCTCCTGGTGGTCTTGGTTCTGGGCCCGGCTTGCAGTCGTGAGCAGGCCCCTCCCCCACCGCCTCCACAGCAATCCGCGGCCCCCGCGGCTCCGGCTCCGGCCCCGGCACCGGGCACCACGGCCCCGGCGGCACCGGGAACTCAGCCGGCCGCACCGGCCGGCAACATCAGCCAGATTCAGATGGGCATGACCGTGGACCAGGTGAAGCAGATCATGGGCAATCCGGCTGAAATAAAACAGAAGGGCACCCAGACGGAATACAAGTATTACACCCCCCAGAAAGTGGAGGTCAAATTTCAGAACAACCAGGTTGTGGGCATAGAGACCCATTAGATTTTTACAGCCAATGGTAGAGATAAATTCTCAGACCAATGGCTGTAAAAATCTGCAAATAAGAACATGGTTTCAATTCCCCCCCAAAAAATTTTATTTTTTTGATGGGAATTATTTTTTCAAAACCCTTGGCCGCTTGGGGCCGGCGGGAGATGTTTTCCTCTCCCGCCCGGACAGGGCCTTCCGGCGCTTCCACCCTCATCCCGGCCCCGCGCTGCACCGCATCCGGTCCAGGGAGTCGTAGCGGGGGCGTCCCTTGGGCCGGTCACCAAAACTTAAACGTAAAGCTCGGGCTCATCTCCTCCGATCAGAAGGTTACTTATGAAGGATCAAGATAATTTGGATCAAACTTCTTCCCGCCGGGGGGGGGAAACGAACACCCTTCCCCGGCAGAAACCCCTGGATGAAAAGACGCAGCTCTTTCAGCCCTACGCCCCGCCCTTGACCACCCCTTCCCCGGAGGGCCTGCAGAAGCCGCTGCTCGATGACGCTCAGGCCACGGTGGCTTTCAAGCCCTTCAAGGATTTTAAGAAGGAAGAACCCGCCGTGCAGCCCACCATCGAGGTGGTCTCCGGCCAGGCCAATCAAAAGGTTTTCAACCTGGGCCGGGAAGAAATAAAAATCGGCCGTTCCAAGTACAATGACGTGGTCTTGGACGACGAAAAGGTCTCCCGTTCCCATGCGA
>JALOOY010000376.1 GCA_025454185.1 Thermodesulfobacteriota bacterium | reverse complement strand
GCAGAACGCCCAGGGGAGCCCGCCGGACCGGGGGCCCCAGGTCCTGGTCATCGGGGGTGGAAACGCGGCCATGGATGCGGCCCGCACGGCTCTGCGTCTGGGGGCTCAAAAAGTCTCCCTTCTCTACCGCCGCTCCCGCAAGGAAATGCCCGCCCACCGGGAGGAAGTGGCGGCCGCCGAGGAAGAGGGAGTGCACATGGATTACCTGGTCTCGCCCACCCGTCTGCTGGTCGAAAACGGCCGGATCAGCGGGTTGGAATTTATCCGGAACGAACTGCGAGAGGCCGACAGCAGCGGACGGGCCCGTCCTTTTCCCATTCCCGGATCCGAGACGGTGGTGCCGGCCAGCACGATCATCGTAGCCATCGGCCAGGCGGTAGACCTGACCTTCATGGAAAAAGACCCGGAGATCAAAGGGCTGGCCCTGACCAAATGGGGCACCCCCCTGGCCGACGAGGGGACCCTCCAGTCCTCCCTCCCTTATCTCTTCGTAGGCGGCGACTTTTTCCGCGGTCCCCAGACTGTGATTCAAGCCGTCGCCGACGGTCGCCGGGCCGCTTATGCGATTCATCAGTACCTGGGCAATGAAACCCTGGCGCCCGAAGTCAAACCCTTCAATGTCTCCAAAGGTCGATTGACGGAAGTGGATCCGGCCAATTTCGAGGGAATTCCGGAACGGGCCCGGGAAAAGGGCGCCCATCTGCCCCTGGCCGAGCGGTCTCTTAATTTCGAGGAAGTGGAATATACGCTGGAAGAGGACCAGGTCCGCCGGGAGGCGGCCCGCTGCCTTTCCTGCGGCTGTCTGGACGCCTTCGATTGTCGTCTGCGCTGGTATTCCCAGCGCTACGGAATCAACATCGATCAACTCCCCCTGTGGTCCCGTCGGGTCCATCCTATCCGGGAAGATCATCCGGAAATCGGCATCGACCCCAACAAATGCATCGCCTGCCGCAAGTGCGTGCACGGGTGTTCCGAATACCAGGTGCAGTTTGCGGTGGAACTGAACGAAAAGCCGGCCATTTCCGAGGGCGGCCCCCCGGTTTACGCCCCGGCCATCAACGACCGCTGCGTGCATTGCGGGCTCTGCGCCGCCCATTGTCCCACCGGCGCCCTGGAAGAAAGAGTGGCGGGCGCCCCGGGCCCCTGGAAGCTGACCAAGATAAGAACCACCTGTACCTTTTGCGGCATAGGGTGCCAGCTCTATCTGAAAAAGGCCGGGGACCGCATCGTCAAAGCCAAAGGGGTCGAGGGCGTTGCGCCCAATCTAGGCCACTTGTGCGTCAAAGGGCGCTTCCGCTTCGACTTTATCCAGCACCCGGATCGACTGCGCTCCCCGCTGATCCGCGAAGGAGACCGTTTCCGGGAAGCCTCCTGGGGGGAAGCCCTCGATCTGGTGGCGGGCCGTATCCGGGAGATCGGTACCCGCCACGGCCCCGAGGCCCTGGCCGCTTTGAGTTCAGGGCGCTGCACCAACGAAGAGCATTATCTGTTGCAAAAAATGACCCGGGCGGTTTTCCAGACCAACAACATCGACCACTACACCCGCATGGTCCCTTCGGTCTGGATCGCCGGTCTGGACTCGGCCTTCGGTGTGGGGGCCATGACCAATTCCATTGCCGAAATCGAACGCTCCCGAATCATCCTGGTGTTCAGCTCCGACACCACCCGAGATCACCCGGTGGCCGGGGCCGCCATTAAACGAGCGGTAAAAAACGGGGCCCGCCTCATCGTCCTCGACTCCCGGCAGACCGAATTGGCCGACCTGGCCACCCTGTGGCTGCGCATCCGCCCCGGCACCGATGTAGCCGCCATCAATGGGTTGATGCAGGTTATCGTATCCGATGGAGTGGCCGACCGGGAATACATTGGTGAGCGGACGGAAGGGTTCGAAGCCCTCCAAAAATCCCTGGAGACCTATACGCCGTCCCGGGTGAGTCAACTGACCGGTGTTTCGGAAAGGGATCTCCGGGCCGCTGCCTGGCTGTATGCCAGCGAGCCGGCGGCCATCTATTATTCTCTGAGTCTGACGCGCACCGCCAAGGGGCTCGACAGCGTGAAAGCCATCGCCAACCTGGCCATGCTCTGCGGCAACGTGGGTCTGCCCAACACGGGCGTCAACCCCCTGGGGATCTATAACAACGTCCAGGGGGCCTGCGACATGGGCTGCCTGACCGATTTGTTTCCGGGCTATCAACGGGTCGACGATCCGGAGGTGAGCCGGAAAATGGCCCGGGCCTGGGGGCTGGCCGCTTTGCCGGACCGGCCCGGCCTGTCCTGGTTGGACATGAAAGAGGCTTCTCTGGGAAAGGAGATCCGGGGCCTGTACATCCTCGGCGGTAATCCCGAGACGCCGACCGCCGGATCCGAAGTACTGGGCCGCGGCGTCGGCGCACTGGACCTTTTGGTGGTTCAAAATATCTTCATGACCGAAACCGCTAAGCTGGCCCATGTGGTTTTGCCGGGCACCAGCTTTGCCGAAAAAGACGGGACCTTCACCAATACCGAACGCCGGGTCCAGCGGGTGAGGCAGGCCTTGCAGCCGGTGGGCCAGTCCAAACCGGACTGGCAGATCCTCTCCGAACTGAGCACCCGGCTGGGTTATCCCATGTTTTATGCCGGGCCGGAGGCCATTTTCGAGGAAATCCGCTCCCTGACCCCCTTCTATGCCGGAATAACCTACCCGCGGATCGAGGAAAGGGGCCTCCAGTGGCCCTGCCCGACCGAGGCCCATCCCGGCACCCCGTTCCTGCACCGGAACCGTTTTACGCGGGGATTGGGCAAATTTCAGGTGATCGAATATCAATCGCGGGATACCGGGGAGGAAGGGGAATAGGGAAATTGGCGGCGGGCCGACGGTTTAGTTTGAAAACAGACGAACATCGAACGTCCAACATCCAACCTCCAACATCCAACATCGAATTTCGGAATATAGCACAGCCCCGCGGAACGCGGGGCTGTGACTTCATGGCAGCTATTTTTCATGCTTCGTGGCTGCTCCCCCCGAGCCTGAGGGTTCAAAACGAATACCGGTAATCTTCTCGCGCCGGAAATCGAACAAGGGCTGCTGCTCTCCCTGGTCGTGAAGCACTACCAGCGGCTCTTTGGTAACCGTGCCGACGATCTCCGCCGTGATATTTCGGGAACGGAACAGCGCCAGCACGGCCTCCGTATGCACCGGAGGTACGGCCAGGATAAAGCTGAAGCTCTGAAAACAGACCAGCCAGTCCGGAAAGGCTATACCCTCGGGACGGGGTATGGCCGGCACCTGCACCAGGGCCCCCGCTCCGGAATTCTCCATCATGATCGCCAGGGTCCCCAGAATACCGGCGTTGCTGATGTCTTTGGCGGCCTGGGCCCAGCCCTTCTCGGCGA
>JALOOY010000375.1 GCA_025454185.1 Thermodesulfobacteriota bacterium | reverse complement strand
CAGGGCGTGCACGTAGGTGCAGACGCCGCAGGCCCGCTGGGTAATGTGCTGGGCGTCCCGGGGATCCCGCCCCTTCAAGATCATTTCCAGACCCCGGAAGAGCTGGGAACTGGACCAGGCGTTGCTGACTTTGCCGTTCTTGACTTCCACTTCGATCCGCAGGTGTCCTTCGATGCGGGTGATCGGGTCGATAACGATGGACCCGGAGTATTCTCCCCCGGCAGGGGCAGCAGCGGCTTTTTTCTGTTCGGCCATTAGGGTATCCTCCTTAGAAACATTGAGTAGCAATTAGAGCAGCCCGCTTAACGCTGCACATAGAAGGGACTCATGGCGTCCCAGAAATCCGGTTCGCTGCAGCCGATGCAGGGGTGCCCGGCCTGGACCGGCCAGTTGGTCTGATTGAACTTGATCTTGGGGCAGTTGTTGAACGTGTCGGGTCCCTTGCACCCCAACTGGTAAAGACACCAGCCTTTCTTGGCCTCTTCCGAACCGAAGGAGGGGGCATATTCCTGTTTGTCGAAGTGTTTCAGCCGGGGACACTGATCGTGGACCGTTTCTCCGTAAAACATGACCGGGCGGTTGAGGTTGTCGAGCTGGGGCATCCCTTTGGTCAGGAGGTGAACCACGGTGCCGACGAAATTATAGGGGTTGGGCGGACAACCGGCGATATTGATGGCCTTGACGCCGTGTTTTTTCAGGGCCTCGTTGACCCCTTTGGCCCCGGTCGGGTTGGGTTTGGCCGCCTGGACGCCGCCGAAGGTGGCGCAGGCCCCGATGGCTATAACGGCCTTGGCCTTGGGGGCGATTTCGGCGCAGGTCTGCAGCATGGTCTTGCCGGCGATTTTTCCATAAAGCCCGCCGTCTTTGGTAGGGATGGCGCCCTCGATGACACAGATGTAGCCTTCGGGGGATTTCAGGGCCTTATGCAGGGCCTCCTCGGCGGCGTGGCCGGCGGCGGCCATCAAGGTTTCGTGATAATCGAGGGAGATGGTGTCCAGAATCAATTCATCGATGTAGGGATCCACCGTGCGCAGCACCGCTTCGGAGCAGCCGGTGCATTCGGCATTGTGCAGGTAAACCACCGCAGGCCGTTTCTTGGCGGTCAAGGCGGCAGCGATCTCTTTGGCATATGAGGCCTCCAGGCCCATCACCGCAGCCACCGTCCCGCAGAATTTCAGGAAATCCCTCCGGGAGATACCCCGGTTTCGAAGGCGTTCTTCGGCGTTTGGTTTGGCCAACCCAATTTCAAACTTCATACGTTGCCTCCTTTTGCAACATTTTTGCCCAGCGTATCCGACAGGTGTTAAGTCATAATTTAAAAAATTTCCCCCTCCCGAATGCCCTCCCTCCTTTCCCGTCTCGCCCGGGAAGATCCTCCTCCCCCCCCTTGGAACGAGCGTAATTTGTGCCAATTGCGACATATTTAATTTGTTTTTCAATAAATTTCAACCCTCTTATTTGTTCCGGCAGATATATTTATACGCGGGAACGATACCGGAAAAAGGTGATAGGATGCCATTTTTCTTGACAACCATACAAATGTATGGTATTTAAAACCCATGAATTTATTGACCCCCCGCCAGCAGGAGATTCTGGATTATATACGGGATTTTCAGGACCGCTACGGGTACCCGCCCTCCCGCCGGGAGGTGGCCGGCCACTTTGGCATTTACCCGGGCTCGGTCCAGGACCATCTGAAGGCCCTAATCCGGAAAGGTCATTTAAAACGGGAACCGAACCGCTCCCGGGGCTTGAGCCTGAACCCGGCACCCGCACCCCTGCGCATCGTGCCCCGCTACGGCGCCGTCGCCGCCGGTAGACCCCGGCTGGTCCCTGAAGAGGCGGAAGACCGGGTGACTCTGCCGGCGGACTGGGCCCGGGGTGAGGAGGTCTTCCTGCTGCGGGTTCAGGGCGAGAGCATGGCCCCCACCATCCTTTCCGGGGACCAGGTGATCGTTCGCCGCCAGGAGCAGGTGCCCGAGGGGGCGGTGGGCGTCTTCCGGGTGGACAATGAAGTAACCTTGAAACGACTTTATAAAGAGGCGGATAACATATTGCTGAAAGGTGATAATCCGGTATTTACGCCATTGGTCATCGAAAGGCAGGACCATGCCGGCCTGGGGATCATAGGCCAGGTGATCGGGATTTATCGCCCGGTAATTTAAAATGCGGCAATGCCGCATTTTAAATTAACAATTTTATCTGCGCGCTTTGCGCTTCGCGCCTGGCATCCTTTGAAGCCATGGAATTGCTTCCTTTACCCAGCATCCGCCGCCTGGCCCTGTCCGGGAGGAGTGTCCTTTTTTTCGGGGAGGCCATGCCCCGGCTGGCTGCCTATCTCATGGGCCAGCTCGCCGTGCAGGGGCGGCCGGTCACCCTGGTGGACGCGGCCCAGTCTTTCGACCCTTACCTGGTGGCCCGCATCGGCCGCTACCGGGAACTGGATCTCCGGACCCTGCTGGAGCGCATCCGCCTGAGCCGGGCCTTCACCTGCCACCAGTTGGCCGCCCTGCTCTGCGAGGGACTGCCGGCGGCCGGGCCGGGAGAGCCCCTTTTCGTCCTGGGCCCCTGCGCTTTGTTCTACGACGACCAGGTGGCCCTGACGGAACGGAAGAGCCTATTCAAAAAAGTGGCCGCCTCGCTGGCGGCCCTGGGCCGGAGAGGGCAGGGGGTTTTTCTGTTTCAGAGCCCCTTGTCGGCGCGGGTCAAAAACCTGTTTTACGGCCGAGAGCTGGCCGGCCGGGTGGAGCTGGTGATTCGGGTGCGCCAGATCGAGGGGGGCATCGAGGGGCTGCTGCAGCAGCGGGGTGCCGTGACCCCCCGCCGGGGGTAAAAAAATTTTTCACCGCAAAGGCGCAAAGGACGCAAAGAAGAAGTTTTTTCCGGCTGTCGCCGGAGAAAAAATTCCTTTGCGCTCTTTGCGCCTTGAGTCACGCCTAAGGCGTGACGGGCGGTGAATTTTTAGCTGGAGGAGTTATGGGAAGGACGGTACTGCCCTTCAGCCAGGTGCTGGAGCGGGAATACGAAGACTGGAAGAAATTCCGCCGGGCCCTGCGCCGGGAGGACCAGCAGGTCCTGGACCGGCTTTTCGACCGGGCCCGGCTCCACGTCCAGGCCGGCAGCTACGCCTCCCGGCCCTGGCCGTTCGAGACCATATTGTTTTCCATCGTGTTGGAGCTGGAGAAGGAGTTGGCCGGGGTGCAGGCGAAGCTTGAGGCGCTACGAAAAGAGGGGATCGGTCTTAAATAATATCGGTCAGGTTGCGGGAGCCGTGGACCACGCGATGAATCTCGATGATTCTTTCTCGAACGATATAGAATACGAGGTAAGATTGGATGACCAGCACCCGATACCCGAAGTTTTGGAGTTTTTC
>JALOOY010000374.1 GCA_025454185.1 Thermodesulfobacteriota bacterium | reverse complement strand
ATCGGCAGCGTCGCGGGAGCAGCCCTGGTGGGTCTGGTGGTGCTGCTTCAGAAGACTAGCTGGATCAAGAAACGCCAGCCAAAAAAGCCGAAAGAGGTTTTCCGGGTTTGAGATTCAAAGAGGCCGGTTTAGCCGTCACTGCCGGCTGACGATGGCGGCCTTTCCAATCGGCCTCGGCTGCATTACATTGATTTGTAATCCGAGTTCTGAATCGACAAGCGCCGAGGGAAATGCCTTTTCAAAACAGCAGCGATTATAATTCTGGGGCTGCCGTTATGATCAAGTACAATCTGAAGTCCCTGATCGCCGAGAAGGAAATCAGGGAAAACCGGAACATCACCTACCGCGAGATATCGGGTCAGACCGGGATATCCAAGGTGACGCTTTCTAAGATCGCGCAGCGGAAGGGCTACGACACGGCCGTCAGCATCGTCGAGAGACTCTGTCTGTTTTTCAAATGCACCCCCAATGAACTGATCACGATCGTGCCGGACCTCGCCGAAGAGCACAAGGAAGAGATCAAGGATGCGGAGGGTTAGACGGGACGGCCCCCATCTTTTTTAAAATGCAACGGCAGCCTCACCGAGGCTGCCGTTGCATTATGTGAGCTGGAAAAGAGTGACCTCGGGCGGCGCGTTCAGGCGCACGGGGGTGAACGTGGTGCCGATCCCGCGGCTGACGTAAAGGTGCGAGGAGCCGCTGCGGTAGAGCCCTTCGGGATAGGGGGTCCGCAGGTGCGCGAGGCTGTAGTCCTCGCCGAAAAGGCTCACTTTGACCTGGCCGCCGTGGTAGTGGCCGGACAGGGTCAGCGGAATATGGCGCTCGGCGGCTTCGGGAAAGATCTCCGGACGGTGGGAGAGAAGCAGCGCCGGCACGCTGCTGGTCAGCCCCCGCAGGGCGGCGTCCAGGTCCGGATTCCCCCATCGCAGGTCGTCGATCCCGACCACTGCGAATCGGCCGTGTCCCGTCCCGATCACCCGGTGCTCGTTCTGCAGAAGATGGATTCCCTTCTTTTCGAAGAGCTCCCGGTAGTAGCCGATCGCGCCGTACCAGTGCTCGTGGTTTCCCATGGTGGCAAAGGTGCCGTAAGGGGCGCTGACCCGGGCCATCTCCTCCACAAAGCCGGGGAAAAACACGGTGGAGTTGGATATGTAATCGCCGGTGAGGACGAACACATCGGGGTTGAGGGCGATGACCTGTTCGACGTAGCGCCGCATCATGTCGCGGGTCATAAAAATGCCGGCATGGATGTCGGTGAGCTGGACCACGCGCAGGGGGCAGCCGAAGGGCAGGGTGATCTCCACGGCCATGTGGTTCCTGGCGGCATAGGCGGCGCCGTATCCGGAGAGCAGGAAGGGCGCTGCGGCAAGGCCCCCCACTCCGGCCTTGAGAAAAAGGCGCCTTTCGGGGTTCGCGGGCTCGGCCGTCCCCGGGGCGGACCGCCGGCGGAGGATCCAATCCGCCGATTTCGCCAGCCCGCCGATACCCTGGGCGACGAGCAGCAGCAGGGCCGAGAATATGGAGCCGAAGCTCCACACCGCCGGCGCGTAGAAGAGAACGGCCTGTGCCAGGGTCGGCGGGTCCACCCAGGGCACGGGTGCGGACATGATTCGCCAGTTCGCGGCAAACAAAATACCGATGGCGACACCGGTCAGGGCGACCACCAGTGATGTCCGCCGTCCGGACCCACGCGAGGAGCGCATGGCATGACGAATGCGCCAGAACAGGTAGATCTGAGCGAACACCGCCAGGCTGACGACGATCAGCCGAAAGGTTCCGAAAGATACGGGCGCCATGAAAATCTCCGATAGGAATCCCAGGTAAATTTTTACAATAATTGAAAATAATGCAGCCTATTAGGAAAGCAAAGGCGCTCGAGTGAGGGGCGGGGTGTCCGGCGAAAGTTTTTGCATCAACTCATTTCGGTCCACACGACCTGGTTGGCCATCGCCCACAACTCGCGCACGAAGGCGTCCACCTTACTGCCTTCCAGGCAGAGGTAATACATGGCGCTGCCGTTCGGTTTCGGGTAGCGAAGAAAGGTGTGCATCCGGCAGCCGTGCTTGAGGCACAGCCTGGCGTAATCGTGGTTCGCCTGAGCCACCTGGGCGGGTTCCTCGAAGATAACGATGGATCCGGCGCCGGACGTCAGAATGGCGTACAGCGCTTTGAACACATCCGATTCGGTGATGATCCCCTTGAGCTTGCCTTCGTGAACCACGGGAACGCCGCCGATGCGTCTCTTGAGCATCAGACTGGCGGCTTTCGCCAGGTGGTCGTTCGGCCCCAGAGTCACGATGTCGGTGCCCATGATATTCCGCACCGGCAGTTCCATGCCGTCCTCACCGGCCAAAGTGGACGCCTGGCCGCAGGTGCCCGGCAGGACGCGAAGCAGGTCCCGCTCGCTGACGATGCCGATGAGCCGGCCGTTTTCCACCACCGGAGCGCGCCTGATCTTCCTGCGTTTGAACTCAGCCAGGGCCTCATGGCAGGTCTGGTCCGGCGACAGAGTGAAAAGGTCGCTGGTCATGAAGTGTCGCACCAGCACGGAAACGCTCACCTCGCTTGGCCCCAAAAGTTCGAACCATTTTTGGGGGGCACTGAATATGAATCGGCAGAAAGAGGTCCGGGCTTGAGCGCCGCCGGCGCAGTGGCCATGGGCGCACCCTACCTGGATCGTTGTCAGGATCAGTAAAAGTAAGGGTAGCCGGGGTAGGGCCCCCACCGCCGGTAGTACGGGTAGCCAAAGGGGTAGGCGTAAGGGTAGGCCTGCGGGGAAAGCGGCTCTTTCCAGAGATGCAGCTCCACGGCGGCTATGACGGGGTATCGGTACTCGATTTCACCCAGGCGGCGCAGCACGGACCCCTGCGCTTTTCCCGCCACCGTTATGTCCCGTCCGGCCCGGTAAATGGCCGGGTCCAGGAAGCGGTCGACAACGACCAGGTACCTTCCTTCGGATTTGTCCGTCAGGTAGGGTTCCCCGGATGAGCTTACCTGTTTCTGAACAACCTCGATCTCGGTTTCATTCGGCTTGGGCACCGTTTGGACGATAGTTCCGCCCAGCAGCACGATCCTCCCCTTGGTTTCGTCCGGGCGGCCGGCCAGAGCGCCATACGTAAGATTCCGGTCGACCTGCTCCATGAGCTGGGGTGAGATGACAGGCGCGCAGGCGTTCAGTAGAAACACCATTGTGCATACTATCGCGGGAGTGAAGACCGATCGGCTTACAGTGTCCCAACGTGATCGCATCATGATGCTCATCGGCGACGCTCCGTCCTCTGAAATCAATTTCTATAACGCATAACATAAGAACGGGTTTTGGAAATTAAATATGATTGACTCACAAAATGAATTTCGTTAAGTAGCATCTCATGCTCGTCATCGGCAGGTGAGAGGACTACTATGAAGTCCAAAAGGGGGAGGGCAAGATGAAGAGAATCCGGGTAGCTTTCTATTGGGTTGCTGTTGCGGCGGTCCTATGCGGGTTTGGTTCCGCCAACGCCTACGATTTGCCGTCCGTAAACCTGGGGTTTACCAGCTTCATGGACGGCGGGCCGCCGGCCGGGCCGGGGTTGTATGTCTCGCAGTATTTCCAATACTACTCCTCGGATCAGTTTACAGATCATAAGGGAAACAACCTGCTCCCCGGCGATGCAGACGAAGATCTTGACGTCTATGTCAGCCTGACACAGTTCATCTACCAGTCCGACCAGGCCCTGTTGTTAGGCGGCAAATGGGGGTTGAACCTCATCGTCCCGGTGGTCAGCTTCGACCTCGATTACGGCAACAACGGCCCCTACCCGGAGGACAACGGGACCGGCCTTGGCGACCTGGCCGTCGGCCCGTTCCTGCAGTGGGACCCGATCATGGGCGCCAACGGACCGATATTCATGCACCGGATTGAATTCCAGTTCCTCCTGCCGACCGGAAAATA
>JALOOY010000373.1 GCA_025454185.1 Thermodesulfobacteriota bacterium | reverse complement strand
GTGCCCTTCTTGTCGCCATTGACCGCCGGGGAACTGCGCTTCCGCAAGGACGGTAAGCTGGATTACCTGGTGGTGACCGGCGGTTTTGCGGAGGTTTCCCAAAACAAGGTCACCATCCTGGCCGAGGCCGCCGAGCGGGCCCGGGATATCGATATCGACCGGGCCAAACGGGCCAGAGAACGGGCCGAAAAGCGGTTGGCCCAGGCTAAGGCCGAATCCATTAACTATGCCCGGGCGGAAGCGGCCTTGAAGCGCTCCCTGTTGCGCCTGAAGGTGGCGGAAAAGGAACGTTAACCAACCACAGGTCTATTTTTGATTTCAAATAAAAAAGGCAAGTCGTAAGACTTGCCTTTTTTTATGAAAAAACAACCTTTTCAGTTTTTTACTTCTATGCTAACAATGGATGTTACACTGTGGGCATAGGAAATATTAATCTTCAGGAGGCAGATTCATGAAACTGTTTTTGAAATTTTCGATCTTCTTATCCGCTGTCGTTTTTGCCCTGCCGACAGCCCTGGCCGTCGAGCTGGGCGAGGTCTCGCCGAAGGTGGATCTGAAAGACAAACTGGGCGGCCGGCTGGACGGCAAACCCTGGAGCAGTGATGAGCTGCAGGGGAAGGTCAACGTCATTTTTTACGTCGATCCGGATGAAAAGGACACGAACAATCAGGCCAGTGACGCCCTGAACAAAGAAAATTTTCCAACCGACAAATTCCAGTCCTACGGCATTATTAACATGGCCGCTTCCTGGATGCCCAATGTTCTCATTTCATCGGCTCTGAAAGAGAAACAGGAGAAATATCCCCGGACCATTTATGTCCGCGACTACAAAAAAGTTCTGGTCCAGGCCTGGAAGATAGCCGACGACAGCAGCAACGTTCTGGCCTTCGATAAAAAGGGAAAACTGATCTTCCGCAAAGACGGGAAGCTCTCTCAGGAGGATATCCAAAAACTGATCAAGGCCGTGCGGGACAACCTGTAAAGGAGGGCGGTATGAATCCAGAAGAATGGAACCCGGGCAAGCTTCTGGGGCTTTCAGGAAGCTACTGGAACGCCTGCACGGTGCACGGAGCCGTCAAGCTGGGAATCTTTACCCTGATCGGCCGGGAGCGGCTGCGCGCCGAAGAAGTCACCGAAAAACTCCAGGGTGATTTGCGGGGCGTCACCATGCTGCTCAATGCCCTGGCCGCAATGCACCTGCTGATCAAGAAGCAGGATGGCTATGCCAACACCGAATTCAGCAGCGCCTTTCTCGATCGGGAATCCCCCCAGTACCTGGGACATATCATTATGCACCATCATCACCTGGTGGAGCCCTGGTCCAAACTGGACCGGGGCGTGCTGACCGGCCGTCCGACCCGGGGGGAACATTTTCACGAAGACCCGGTGGTGCGGGAAAGTTTCCTCATGGGCATGTTCAACATCGCCATGGGCCAGGCCCCGCTGATAGCGGCCACGGTGGACCTGGCCGGCCGGCGCCGCCTGCTGGATCTGGGCGGCGGGCCGGGTACCTACGCCATCCATTTCTGCTTGGCGAACCCCCAGCTCTGGGCCACGGTCTATGACCTGGCTACTACCCGGCCTTTTGCCGAACAGACCATCCAACGCTTCGGGGTGGCCGACCGGGTGGCCTTCCAGAGCGGCAATTACCTGGAAAACAAAATCCTGGAGAAGTACGATGCGGTCTGGCTTTCTCAAATCCTGCACGGGGAGGGACCGGAGGAAGCCCAACAAACGGTCAACCAGGCGGCTGCGGCCCTGGAACCCGGAGGGCTGATCCTGGTCCATGAATTTTTGATGAACGACAACCTGGACGGGCCGCTTTTCCCGGCCGTCTTTTCCCTGAACATGCTGGTCAACACCGAAAAAGGACAGTCCTATTCGGAGGGACAAATCAAAGAAATGCTGGCCCGGGCCGGGGCCCGGGACATCAGGCGCATCCCGGTCCAGACCCCCAACGATTCGGGGATCATTCAAGGAGTCATACCCTAAGGAGGAAATGAAGATGAAAGTCGTAGCCTTCAACGGCAGTGCCCGGAAAAAAGGGAATACCACGATCCTCTTGAACCTGGTTCTGGATGAGCTGAAAAAGGAAGGGATCGCTACGGAATTAATCCAGTTATCGGCCGGCCCCCTCCAGGGCTGCATCGCCTGTTATAAATGTTTCAAGAAGAAAAACGGGCGCTGCGCGGTCGAGAAAGACGCCCTGAACGACTATTTTCAAAAGATGGTGCAGGCCGACGGCATCCTGCTGGGATCGCCCACCTATTTTGCCGACCTGACCGCCAACGTGAAGGCCCTGATCGAGCGCTGCGGCATGGTCAGCCGGGGCGGCGGCGACCTGCTCAAGCGAAAAGTGGGGGCCGGCGTGGTGGTGGCCCGCCGGGCCGGGGCCATCCATGCCTTCAGCTCCCTCAATTATTTCTTCCTCATCGGTCAGATGATCGTCCCCGGCTCCAGCTACTGGAATGTGGCGATCGGCCGGGAGCCCGGAGAGGTCTCGGCGGACGAAGAAGGGGTGCTGACCATGAAGACCCTGGGGCAGAACATGGCCTGGCTGCTCAAAAAAATCAACGATGCCTGAGTTGATTCAGGCCGCGATCTGGGTGCTCTGCCTGGCCGGGATCTTTATTTCCCTGTTCGCCCTTTCCGGGACCTGGCTGGTGGCCGGTGCGGCTGTGGCGGCCCTTTTTCTGCCCGAGCCGCGGGTTACCGGGATTTGGACCGTATTCACCTTTTTGGCCCTGGCGGCCCTGATGGAAGTGCTGGAATGGCTGGCCGGGGCCTGGGGGGTCTATAAACGGGGCGGGTCCCGCCTGGCCTCCCTGATGGCCCTGGTGGGGGGGGTGGCGGGCTTCTTTCTGGGTTTTTCCCTGCCCATCCCTTTGATCGGAAATTTTGTCGGTATGCTCCTGCTCAGTTTCCTGCTCGTTTTTCTCGTGGAGCGGCAGCGTCTGGGCCAGGACCGGCAGGCAGCCCATATCGCCCTGGGGGCCGTGCTGGCCCGCGTGATCATGGTGCTGGTGAAAACCGGGGCCGCCCTGGGGATGAGTTTCTGGCTGCTCTGGAGGATATATGGGTGAGACGAAGCTGTTGGGCGGTTAAATTCGAAATTCGAAATCCGAAACCCGAAACAAATTCGAATAACCGAAAGTTCAGAATGTAAAACCGGAATTCAATTCAACAGTCATGCCGCAGGTAATGTATAAAACCGGTTTCATCTATACCCTGGAAACGGCCTTGAAAATGCTCCTGGACTATCGGGTCGTCTTTCTGGGGGAGCAGCACCATTCCCCCGAGGCCCATCAGGCGGAGTTGGACCTGCTCAGCGGCCTTCATGGTCAGGACGCGAACCTGGTCCTGGGCTTGGAGATGTTCG
>JALOOY010000372.1 GCA_025454185.1 Thermodesulfobacteriota bacterium | reverse complement strand
CCTGCCGGTTTTCTATGACCGGCCCGACCAGGCCGAGGCGTCGGTCGGCTTCCAGGGCCTCCAGCAACAGAACGGTATCTTGTTCCGCTATGATCGCGTCGTTGTTGAGCAGGAGAATGAAGCCGTCTTCGCCTCCTTCCAGGATCCGGCGCAGGGCCAGGTTGTTGCCGCCGGCGAAACCCCGGTTCACCGGGCTTTCAATAACCTCCCGGGCCGGGCCCGGCCCGGTCCGGGGAATCCGCCCCCCCTCTTCCGAGGCATTGTCCACTACCCAAATCTTCCGTGGGGGCCGGGACCAGGAACAGAAAGACTCCAGACAGGCCAGGGTTTCAGCGGTGCTGTTCCAGTTGATGATGATTACATCCAGGTCGGTCACACCACCGGTCTCACAAAATGACGCCGGCCTGGACGGCCTGCCGGGGATCAGGCGGGGAAGGGACCCGGCATAAAAAATAGCTGGACCCGCGGTCGCAACGCCGCCGGTTACCGGGCAGCTCGTTCCGGGCCTGGTCCAGGATCCGCCAGCCCGCCTTTTCCAGCCCCTGACGCAGCCCCGCATGGGTGAAACGGCTGCCGTGTTTCCAGCCGGGGGCCGGGGTTATGAAATAATCCGCCGCCTCGCTTTCCAGGGTGACCGCGCTCTGAATGACCAGAAATCCCCGGGTGACCCGCCGGAGTTCGTTCAGCAGGTGAAAGGGCCGGGCCAGATGGTATAACCCCCCGGCGCACAGGACCAGGTCGAAGGAGGTTTCGACTGATTGCAGAAAATGAAAGACGTCGTCCGGATGAAAGGTCACGCGGGAAAATCCCAGTGTCTTCGCAGCAGCCCGGGCCCGCTCCAGGTCCGGAAGACTCCGATCCACGCCCCGAACCACGGCCCGGGGTTTCATCCGGGCCATGAGGCAACTGTAATAGCCGTCGGCACAAAACAGTTCCAGGCAGACCGGATCAGGCGGCAGGGCCTCCAGGGCTTGACGCAGGTAAGGGATTAAATAGGCCTCTTTATAGGGTTGATTGAGACGGTGGGGTTGGAGGGTGCGCGGCCGGGAAGTCCTGTCTATTTTCCCCCCGGCGGCGTCCGGGTCGTGAAGGCGGCGCAGGGCGGACCGGACGATGGCGGCCCCTCCCCGCAGCAAGGCCCCGGGCCTCCAAGGCCATGCCGGAAAGTCGGTCTTCAGACCCAGCCGGCGAAAATCATGGTACCAGGGCCGGAGGTTATAAATTTCCTGCACAAATTGGGGATCAGAAAGATTATCCCAGGTCGAATCGTTTGTGGGGGTAGAAAAAATCAAGACGGTCCTTTACAAAAAAATATTAAATTTTTTTGTGTAGGTTTAATATACTATGAAAATGTCCATTTTGTCAATACCCGGTCCGCCAGGCGGAGACGGTCCCGGCCGGCCTTGACATGAAACTGCCGCAGCGGCTCTCCGAGGGAGGATCGGCGCCCCTGGTTTCGGTGATCATCGTCAATTGGAACGGGCAGGCCTACCTGGAACGCACCCTCCGGGCCCTGGCCGACCAGACCTTCCGCGATTTCGAGACCATTCTGATCGACAACGGGTCCACGGACGACTCGGTTGCCGGGCTGGAAGCCCGCTGGCCCGCAGTCCGGCTCAAACGTCTTTCCCGGAATCTGGGTTTCGCGGCGGCCAACAACCTGGGTCTGGGGCTGAGCCGGGGGCACTGGATCGCCCTGTTGAACAACGACGCCTTCCCCCGGGCCGATTGGCTGGAAAGGCTGCTGGAGGCTGCGGACCGCAACCCGGAATATACCTTTTTCGCCTCCTGTCTACTCTCGGCCCGCCGGGCCGGATACCTGGACGGGGCCGGCGACGCCTACCATTTTACCGGGTATGCCCGGCGCCGCGGCCACGGCCAGCCCCTGCCCGGGCCCCCCCTGCCCCCGGTCGAAGTCTTCGGCCCCTGCGCCGCCGCCGCCTTTTATCGCCGGGAGGACCTGCTGGCCGCCGAAGGCTTCGATGAACATTTTTTTTGTTATCACGAAGACGTGGACCTGGCCTTTCGCCTGCGCCTGCTCGGACAGCGCTGCCTCTTCGTCCCGGAGGCGCTGGTCGAGCACGTGGGCTCGGGATCGTACGGGTCGGTGAGTGATTTCGTCCGTTACCACAGCCATCGCAACCTGGTCTGGACCTTTGTCAAGAACATGCCCGGAGTCCTTTTTTACCTTTTTCTGCCGGCCCATCTCCTGCTGAATCTGGGGTCGCTGCTCGCCCTGGCCTGCCGTGGTCAGGGAGCGGTGCTCCTGCGGGCCAAGAGGGACGCCCTGCGCGCCCTGGGACGGGTCTGGGGCCAAAGAAGGTCCATCCAAAAAAACCGCCGTATTCCGGCGCGGCAATTGCTGAAAATTCTGGACCTCCGCCCGCGGCCCCGCAGCGGCGGCCCCTTGTAAACCGGCTATGACTGAACGACCGGCAATCACCCTTTCCATTGTCAGCCACCGGCAGGCCGACCTGATTCTATCCCTGCTGCAGGACATTCAAAAGGGTTGCTCGGGGGAAAGGATAGAGGTGGCCCTGACCCTGAACCTCCCGGAAGCCCTTCCTTTCCGGCCGGGGGACTTCGACTTCCCCTTGCGCCTCCTGATCAACGAAGTCCCCCGGGGTTTTGGGGCCAATCACAACCGGGCCTTTGCCGCCACGGACAGCGACTTTTTTTGCGTATTGAATCCGGATATTCGCTTTTCCGGGAACCCCTTTTCCCCCTTGTGCCGGCGCTTGAGCGGCCAGCCCTCCTGGGGTGCGGTCGCCCCCCTGGTGCGGGACCGCGACCGGCGCATCGCCGACAACGCCCGTTTTTTCCCGACTCCTTTTCGAATTTTAAAGAGAATGCTCCCTGGCCCCCATCCCCCGGACTATCCGATCTCCTCCCGGCCCTTCCGGGTGGACTGGCTGGCCGGCTTGTTTTTGTTGTTTCCCCGCCGGGCCTTCGCTGCTATAAAGGGATTTGACGAACGCTATTTTCTCTATTACGAGGATGTGGACCTCTGCGCCCGCCTGCGTCTGTCGGGCTACGAGATCTATCTGGATCCGACGGTAACCGTGGGCCACGATGCCCGGCGCCACAGCCACCGCAATCTCCAATATCTGGGTTGGCATATAGCCGGCATGATTCGATTTTTCAATTCAGAAGTCTCCGGCGCCCTGAAGCGCAACCGCCCATGAAAACCTATTTGGCCTTCTTCGCCACCGCCCTGCTGGCGGCCTTCCTCCTTACACCCTGGGTTAGAAACCGGGGGATTCAGTGGGGCATTCCTTTCTGGGATTTCTATTTTACAGTAACCTGCTCCTGGAACAAATCCGGTTATTTTGGCAGCCCTTGACCGGTTTGATATTGGGCGGTCTCCTGGTTTTTTCGATCGGCTTCCTGGACGATCTCTATCGGCTCTCCCCCTGGCCCAAGCTGGGCGTGGAAATCGGCGCCAGCCTCCTGGCCGCCGCCCTGGGCCTGCAGATACAGATCGCCCCCGATTTTTTGAACCTGCCCTTCGACTTGAGCTGGCTGTCCTATCCCCTTACGGTCCTGTGGCTGGTGGGGCTTACCAATGCGGTCAACCTGGCCGACGGGGTCGACGGCCTGGCAGCCGGCATCGCCACCTTCGCCGCGGTCATCCTTTTTTTCATGACCTTCAATACCGTCCACAACGTGGTGGCCCTGCTGTCCATCGCGCTGGCCGGAGCCACCATCGGCTTCCTGCGTTACAACTTTCACCCGGCCACCATTTTCCTGGGGGATTCCGGAAGCCTTTTTCTGGGTTATTTTCTGGGGGGCCTCTCCATCTGGGCCTCGGAAAAAAGCACCATCACCTTCGCTTTGCTGATACCGGGCATCGCCCTGGGTCTACCGCTGGCCGACATGGCCTATGCCGTTCTGCGGCGGTGGAATAGAGGGCTCCCGCTCAAACAAGCCGACCGGGAGCATATTCATCACAAGCTGCTGGACATGGGTTTCGCCCAGAATCACACGGTCCTGATCCTGTACGGGGTGAACATTGTCCTGGTCCTCCTGTCCGCCTTGATGCTGGTTACCCGCAACTCCCTGGCCGCCTATGTGCTGCTGTTATTGGGCCTGGGTCTGGTGGCCGGCTCCCGTTTGCTGGGCTACTTCCGTTTTCACCGGGTAGTACTCACGTTGAAGCGGCGCTGGCACGACCTGCAACAAGCCAAGTACCTGAACTTCCGAACCGCCCGTCTGCTGCGCCAATTTGAGGGAGAGCCCACGCTGGCCGGCCGCTGGGTGCAGGTCACTGAAATCTGGCAGGAACTGGGTTTCCGGCAGGCCTCCTTCACCCCCGAGCCCTCCGCTGCCGCCACCCTGCACTGGACCAATCCCGATCCGGCGGCGGCGCCTCCCGATGCGGATCGGGAACAGTCGCTGCGGTTGACCCTCCAGGGACCCCGGGGCCGCCTGGGTTCCCTCGAACTCACCTGGCGGGCGGATGGCAGTCCTTTTCCCGCCGGCCTGGATAAGATCTTGACGGTCATGGTCTATGAATTCGGGAAACCTGGTGCGGACCATTACGAAAAAAAAGACCGAACATCGAACATCGAACGTCCAACATCGAATTGCGGTAATGTAACACAGACGAAAATACCGTTCGGCGTTGGGCCTTCGGCGAAAAAGCTTAATCAGAAAATGAGAAAATGAACATCGAACAGCCAACATCCAACGTCCAACATCGAATTAGAACCAAAATAACGATTAGCATAAGGAAATGGCTGTCCCGGCTGCAGCGTCCCCCTTTCTCCTCGGTCTGGCTTCTGTTGG
>JALOOY010000371.1 GCA_025454185.1 Thermodesulfobacteriota bacterium | reverse complement strand
CCGGGACAGTCAGCTCCAGGTCAAAACCGGGGAACCGGCCCCGGACTTCACTTTGCCCGCCGTGGCCGGGGGCCAGGTGACGTTGAGCGGCTACCGAGGGAGAAAGAATGTGGTGCTCTCTTTTGTCCCGGCGGCCTGGACCCCGGTCTGTTCCGACCAGTGGCCCGGGTACAACCTGGCCAAAGATCTCTTCGACGAACACAACACCGTCCTTTTGGGGATTACCGTGGACAACCTGCCCACCCTCTTTTCCTGGACCAATCAAATGGGGAAACTCTGGTTTCCGGTCCTCTCGGATTTTTATCCCCATGGTGCGGTGGCTCAGCGGTACGGCGTGCTCCGGTCCGACGGCACCTCCGAGCGGGCCTTGTTCGTCATCGATAAAAAGGGGCTCATACGATATATCGACGTGCACGACATCAACCTGCGGCCACGGTTGGAAGTGCTGATCGGTGAATTGGGGAAGTTGGAAAAATAATTGAAATTCAAGAGGGAAGTCAAAGCCCTGCTGGCCGCGGCAGACTATGACGGGCTGCTGGAACTGGCCGGGCCCCATGGCGGCAAGACCGGGAATATACTGATCAGCCTGGCCGGAGACCTCGACGAGGTTACCCGCTGGCGGGCCATCAAAGGGCTGGGGCTGGTTACGGCCCGGCTTTATGAAAAGGACCCGGAGCTGGCCCGGCGGGTCCTGCGGCAGTTGATCTGGAACCTGAATGATGAATCCGGCGGGATCGGCTGGGGAATGCCCGAAGCCTTCGGGGAGATCCTGGCCTGTCAGCCGGGACTGGTCGGGGAATATGCCTCCCTGCTGGAATGCTATCTGGCAGGAGGGGAGACGGCCTTGGAGCCCGAAGGACTGCAGGCCGGGGTGGTCTGGGCCTTGGGACGGGTCAGGGAATGGCCGGCGGCCATGCGGGAGCGCATCGTTCCCCGGCTGGTGGGCCTCTTGGGTCACCCTCACCCCGCTCTGCGGGGGCTGGCGGTCTGGAGTCTGGGTGAATTACTGGCCCGGGAAGCGTTGCCGCTGTTGCCCGACTTGCCAGACGACGAGCGGATGATTAGTCTAATGGACGATGGGGAATGTGTACGCAGATCACTACGAGAGTTGATTCAAGAAACACGTCGAAAATTGTCGATCCCGAGTGAAAGGGGGTGAAGAGCGTGAATGATTGGAAATGCAGCAAATGCGGTTACACCTTGAAGGCCGATACGCCTCCGGAAACCTGCCCGCAATGTAAGGAGAAATGCGAGTTCGTCAATGTTACCTGTTACATCCCGGAGTGTGGTTTCAGTGGAACAGATCAACGGCTTAAATAGAGTGAGATAAATCAGATGAAGATAGCCTTTTTTGCCTTTAAGGGAGACCCCCTGTGTTTCATCCATGTCCTGTTGAATGCCCTGGATATTCAAGCCCGGGGCGGAGAGGCCAAGATCATATTCGAAGGGGAGGCCACCCGTTTGATCGCCGCGTTGAAGGGAGACAAACCGCCCTGGATCGGCTTGTTCATCGAAGCCAAATCCAAGGGCCTGATGGAAGGGGCCTGCCGGGCCTGTTCCACCAAGATGGGTGTCCTGATGGAGGTGGAAGACGCGGGCATCCCCTTCCTGGATGAAATGTCGGGCCATCCCGGCATGGCCCGCTATCTGGACCAGGGATTTCAAATCATAACCATGTAAGGAGAAAAAAATGTCTAAGAAAAAATACACGGTTCGGGCGGAATGTCCGGCCTGCGCCTGCGGGGATGTGAGCTTCCTGGGGCCTGAGAAGTTACGCGAGAAATTTATCGGCGATGAAAAAGAGGTGGAAATACTCTGTCCCATGTGCGGCACCAAGCACCGGGGACAGGTAGTAGCTGAAGAGGAAGCGCCCGGAAAATGAAGGTGCTGGGCATCTACGGCAGCCCCCGCCCCGGCGGAAACAGCGATCTGCTGTTGGACCGGGCCCTGGCGGGTGCGGCCGAGTCAGGCGCCGACCTGGACCGCATCTATGTCCGGGATTTGAAGATATCCGGGTGTCTGGAATGCGGCGGGTGCGATGAAACCGGGGCCTGCGTCGTCCCGGACGACATGGACGACGTCTATCCCCGGCTGCAGGAAGCCGAGGTCATCATCATGGCCGCCCCCATGTTTTTTTACGGGGTGCCGGCCCAACTCAAGGCCCTGGTCGACCGGTCCCAGGCCCTCTGGGCCGGGCGGCGTCTGGAAAAGACCCCCGATCAATGGAAAATCTACGACCACGGCCAGGGGTATTTCATCGCCGTGGGGGCCACCAAAGGCCAGACCATGTTCGACGGGTCGAAAATGATGGCCAAATATTTTTACGATGCCCTGGACAAGAGCTATGAAGGCGGCCTGTTTTATGCCCGGATCGAGAAAAAAGGCACCATCCGGGATCACCCCCAGGCCCTGCAGGAAGCCTATGAACTGGGGCGGAAGGCCGTTGCGGGGGATAAAAGTCAATAATCAATAATCAATCTTAATTGCTAATGAATACTTGGTTACAGTTCTTAACCAGCAACCAGCAACGAGTAACCAGTAACCAGCAACAGGGAGGAAACATATGACCACACCCATGCATTGCCCCGGATTTGAGTCCAAGAAACACCTCCAGTCCTTTGTCTGCAAATGCCCCAACTGCGGACTGGAAAAGGAAATCTTCTCCGATGAATTCGAAAAGAAGCACGTCTGCAAGGGCTGCCAGAAGGAAATCGACTTCACCCTGTGCACCTTGGATGCCGGGGTCTGATCGAAATCCGCGCCGGAGGTGAGGGATGCCCAACCGCTTAATTCATGAAAAAAGCCCTTACCTCCGGCAGCACGCTGAAAACCCCGTAGACTGGTACCCTTGGGGGGAAGAGGCTTTTCAAAAGGCGAAAACGGAAGACAAGCCCATCTTCCTCTCCATCGGCTATGCCACCTGCCACTGGTGTCATGTCATGGCCCATGAGTCCTTCGAAGACGAAGGCGTGGCCCGCCTGCTCAACCGGGATTACGTGGCTATCAAGGTGGACCGGGAGGAAAGGCCGGATATAGACCAAATCTACATGTCCGCCTGCCAGGCCCTGACCGGTCGGGGCGGCTGGCCCTTGTCCATTTTCATGACCCCGGAGGGAAAGCCCTTTTTCGCCGGCACCTATTTCCCGAAAACGGCCCGCATGGGTATGTCCGGGTTCACGGAACTTCTCCAACAGATCGCCGCTCTCTGGCAAAAGGACCGGGAACGGGTGCTTAACGCCGGAGAAGAGATCACCTACGCCCTGAAAGCCCGCTCTTCTTCAGCCGGTCCGGAGGCGCGGCTGGACGCCGCCACGCTGGAGGCAGGCTATGACCAGCTTCAGAAATCCTTCGACGCCCGCTGGGGCGGCTTCGGTGCGGCACCC
>JALOOY010000370.1 GCA_025454185.1 Thermodesulfobacteriota bacterium | reverse complement strand
CATGAGAATGAAATCGCCATCAGCGAAGCGGCTACGGGCAAGAAATTCGTAAATTACTGGCTGCACAGCGAACTGGTCTATGTGGAAGGAAAAAAGATATCCCGGGCCGGCGAAAATATCCTGACCCTGCGGGACCTGCTGGCCAGGGGCTATTCGGGGCGGGAAGTCCGCTACTGGCTGCTGTCCACCCACTACCGCAAGGCCCTGCATTTTTCCTATAAGGCCCTGGAATCCTCCCGCCGGACCCTGCACCGTCTCGATGAATTCGTTCAGAAGCTGTATTCACAAACCCCGGGGAACCAGGAAAATTCCCTGGTCGGAGAGGCCCTCTACCTGTTCCGCACCCAGTTTCAGCGGGCCCTGGACGACGACCTGAACATCGCTGCGGCCCTGTCGGCCCTGTTTAAACTGGTCCGCTCCGTCAATCCGGTTCTGACCGAGCGAAAAATCACGGCGGCTGAATTTCAGGAAATCGATCAGGGCCTCAAGGAGGCCAACCGGGTCCTGGCGATCTTCGATTTTCCGGACCGGGAACTGCCGGCTGAAGTGCTGGCGCTGCTCGACCGGCGGGAACAGGCCCGGCAACGTAAGGAGTTTGTCGAAGCGGATCGGCTGCGGGACCAGATCTGCGCCCGCGGCTACCGGATCATCGACCTCAAAGACAAAACCCTCTGCACGCTCTGCGGTAAAAAGGACGATTCATGCCCCGCGTAGACGACTATAAAAATGCCCTGGCCCTGGCCCAGGAGGAGTGGACCAAACAGGACCCCCAGCGGGCGGCCCTGTTGAGCGGCGCGACCTATCAAAAAGAAACGGATCAGGTCCGTTTACAGTTTCCCTTTATGGACCGGGTGATCCAGGTAAGCTGGCCGGAAGGACTGGTCCAGGGCCCGGACCCGGCCAAAGAGCTCACCCTGCAGGAGCAGGTCCTGATCCTGCATTATCTGCTGAAAGCCCCGGGGGCGCCCCTGGCCGGCCACTGGATCACCTTCCGGGAAATACCTTCCGGGGAATTTTATTATTCGGCCTTCGTCAAACGGGCCAAGGAACCTCTGGTCAAGACCTTCGGCCACCGGCCCCAACTCCTCAAGGAACTGGGCCTGCGGCGGGGAGGCACCCTCCGGGAGGAAGGCGACGTCTGCATCTGTTTCCAGGCCTTCCCCAAAATCCCGGTCTGCCTGATCCTCTGGGCCGGTGACGACGAATTCCCGCCGGAGGGGAATGTCCTCTTCGACGCCAGCATCGCCCACTATCTCATTGCCGAAGACGTGGCCGTCCTGTCCGGGATGGTGGTCTATCCCCTGATGGGGATGGCCTATTCCCAGAAATAAGGGAAGCTTGCTTTCCTTATTTTCAGCCTTATATTCAAGGTGCCCGTTTACGGCTAAGGTTATTTTTTAAAGGAGACCATCCATGAAAATCGCCATCAGCGGAAAAGGCGGAGTGGGCAAGACCACCCTGTCTGCTTTGATCATCAAGAATTTTGCCGACCGGGGCAATAAGGTACTGGCTATAGACGCCGACCCGGACGCCAACCTGGCTGGGGCCCTGGGGGTTGAACACCCGGAACAGATCGTCCCTATTTCGGAGATGAAGGAGTTGATCGAGGAACGGACGGAATCCAAGACCGGCACCATGGGGACCTTCTTCAAATTAAATCCCCACGTGAGTGATCTGCCGGAGAAGCTTTCGGTTCAGAAGGGCAATATCCGGGTCATGGTCATGGGCGGGGTCAAGCGGGGCGGCGGCGGCTGCATCTGCCCGGAAAGCGTTATGTTGAAGACCCTGGTGACCCACCTGATCCTGGCCCGGGATGAAGTGGTGGTCCTCGACATGGAGGCCGGGATTGAACACCTGGGGAGGGGGACGGCCTCGGCGGTGAACAAACTGATCGTGGTGGTGGAGCCCGGCAAGCGCAGCATCGAGACCGCGAACCACATCAGGCAGTTGGCCCAGGACCTGGGGCTGAAGAACATCGTCCTGGTGGGCAACAAGATCCGCAACGAAAACGACCGGGAATTTCTGCTCAAACAGCTCCCGGGCTTCACTTTCCTGGGGTTCCTGCCTTATAACAATGAGATTATCGAGGCCGACTTGGAGGGGAAGGCGCCTTTCGAAAAGGATACGGTCTTATACCAAGAGGTAGGCCGGTTTGTGGATCAATTGACCGCCGGGTAAAAGAAAGTTTAATCGCCGGGCCTATGGCGCGTTGCGGTAGTACAGCGGGAAATAAAATTTATGGGGCCAGTCCGGAAAACGGATTTCATTGGAAAAGCCGCTTTCCAGGCCTTTGGAATTATAGGCCGTCAAGGTGAAATAATAGACGGTCCCTTCCACCAGGTTGTCCACACTTCCTGTGGTCCGGTTGCCCACATCGATGATCCAGGAATATTTTTTGGGCGCATAGCCGACATAGATCTTATACCCCGCCAGGTCTGTTTCCGTATTGGGGTCCCAGGCCAGGGTCAATCGAAAGGCCTGGGCCAAAGCGGGAATACAAAAAGTCCACACCAATACCACGAGCAGGATCCCGGTAAAATTTCGCCCCCTTCTCCATTTTAGCCGGTCA
This sequence comes from Thermodesulfobacteriota bacterium, assembly GCA_025454185.1. Lineage (GTDB taxonomy): Bacteria > Desulfobacterota > RBG-13-43-22 > RBG-13-43-22 > RBG-13-43-22 > JACRCK01. The sequence goes on along the minus strand of JALOOY010000370.1, from coordinate 819 downwards.
TCCTGTTGCATTTCTCCCAAGCAGCCCTCCCTGGCCTCTCGTTACTTCCTTCGGTTTATTATACACTTTTCATACCAAGACGTTTACTAGAAACTAACTATCCTAATTAATTAAATAATTAAAAATGACCCCGCTTTCCCACCCAACGAATTGTATGTTTTTTAATACTATTGCCTTCAGATACTTTGACTCCAATACATCCAATCGGCCGGCCTGAAAATACCCCTCCGAACCGGTCCCTTTCCGAAAAGCTCTCTCAAATGAATGGTTTTCTGTTCAATTCAGGCCTAAGCATTTTGACGGTTTAATATAACTAATCGATTTATTTATATTTATTGTGAAGTAGGCCTTGTGCGATCAACCGTTTTTTATGCCTGTTTACGGTGATGCCTGTCCCATTTTTAGTTTTAATTAAGCATTTTTTGTTTCGTTTCACACGGGACAGTCCAGTGCTCCCCGTGGAGGAATCAGCCATAATCTTTGGAATTAATTTGGAATAATTCGATAGAGGAATTCTTTCGGTCCCTTGGCCTTCCCTTTGCATTAGGGCCTCAATGGCGATTTCATTCAAATCGCCAGAGAAGTATCGACTGAAAAAGGCAAACCACTCGAAAGGGTGGGACGCAAAGCCACTGACCTAAGTGTCCCGTTGCGACGGTTCATAAGGCAGCAGGGTTGCCAGGCGAATGCAGTACCCCCTTCACTGCATGTCGCTTCATCCGATTTTAAGGAAGGAGGTATTGCAATGATTGCAAACCTTGCTCGAAGGAATCCCCTCGTTTTTTTATCCTACCAATCCCTGATCAAGCCGGCAAGCTT
>JALOOY010000369.1 GCA_025454185.1 Thermodesulfobacteriota bacterium | reverse complement strand
CGCCGACCCGGGGTTCGTGAAAAAAATGAAGCCCGGCGACTTCATCGTGGCCGGGAAGAATTTCGGCAGCGGCTCTTCGCGGGAGCACGCCCCCATCGCCATCAAGGCGGCCGGTATCGCCTGTGTCATCGCCGAAAGCTTCGCCCGCATTTTTTACCGCAACGCCTTCAACATGGGGCTGCCCATCCTGGAAAGCCCGGAGGCGGCTCGGGCCATCGCCGCCGGCGCCGCCCTGGTGGTGGATACCGATACGGGGTTGATCGAGGACCGCACCCGGGGCCAGAAATATCAGGCCCGGCCCATCCCGCCTTTCATGCAGGAGCTGGTCCGGGACGGCGGGCTGATCGAGCATATCAAGAAGAAGATGAAGGCGGAAAAACGCAAGGCGTAAATGATCCTATTTTTGTATTAAAGGAAGGCCCGTTATGAACACTAAAACCTTTCAAATCGCAGTAATCCCCGGAGACGGCACCGGCCCGGAAGTGGTGGCCGAGGGGTTGAAGGTGCTTAAGGCCGTGGCGGCCCGGGATTCTCTTTCCTTCCATTTCATACCCTACGACCTGGGCGGGGAGCGCTACCTGAAAACCGGCGAGATCCTCCCGGAGTCGGTGATTCCGGAATTGCGTCAAGTGGATGCCATCTATCTGGGGGCCATCGGCCACCCTGAGGTGAAGCCGGGGATCCTGGAGCAGGGACTGCTGCTCAAGCTGCGTTTCACCCTGGACCAGTACGTCAATCTTCGTCCGGTCGTCCTCTACCCCGGGGTGGAAACCCCCCTCAAAAACAAAGGCCCGGAGGACATCGATTTTGTGGTCATCCGGGAGAATACCGAAGGCCTCTATGCCGGCGCCGGGGGGTTCTTCAAGAAAGGAACCCCGGACGAGGTGGCCATCCAGGAATCGGTCAACACCCGCAAAGGGGTGGAACGCTGCCTGCGCTTCGCCTTCGAATTCTGCCGCCGGCGAAACCGGCGCAAGAAACTGACGCTGTGCGCCAAGACCAATGTCCTGGTCTACGCCTCGGAACTATGGGACCGGGTTTTCCAGGAACTGGCCGGGGAGTATGCGGACATTACCACGGATTATGCCCATGTGGACGCCGTGACCATGTGGATGGTGAAAAATCCGGAATGGTTCGACGTCATCGTCACCGACAACCTCTTCGGGGACATCATCACCGACCTGGGGGCCATGATCCAGGGAGGCATGGGCATCGCCGCAGGCGGCAACCTCAATCCCCAGGGGGTGTCCATGTTCGAACCTATCGGCGGTTCGGCCCCCAAGTACACCGGCCAGAACATCATCAATCCCCTAGCCGCTATCGGGGCAGCCCAGATGATGCTGGAGCAGTTGGGGCTGGAAACCTCCGCGGCCCGGATCGAACAGGCCGTCCGCCGGGTGGTGCGGGAGGACGTGCGGGACCTGACGGCCGGCAAGATGGGCTACGGGACCAGAGAAGTGGGGGATTTGGTGGTGAAGTACCTTTGATCCGGGTCAAAGACCAAGAGAAAAACAATAATTAACAATTAACAATCAATAATTAATTGTTAATTATTAATTATTGCTTTCAATAGGTTGGATAATTCTACCTGAAAAAAGAACCAAGCTTAAACCTGATTATTATTATTAATTGTCCGAGGTGAGAAAATGAGCCGTTTATGGAACGTAGCCGTGGCCGGGGCCACCGGCGCGGTGGGAAATCAGATGATCCAGTGCCTGGAGGAACGGAATTTCCCGATCAAGAACTTGAAGCTGCTGGCTTCGGCCCGCTCGGTGGGCAAGACACTGAACTTCAAGGGGACGCCCTATGCGGTGGAGGAAATGACCGAGCAATCTTTCGCCGGGGTGGACATCGCCCTGTTTTCCGCCGGCGCCTCCACCAGCCTGAAGTTTGCCCCGGCGGCCGTGCAGGCGGGGGCCGTGGTGGTGGACAACTCCAGCGCCTACCGCATGGAGCCCCACATCCCCCTGGTGGTGCCGGAGGTCAATCCCCATCAGATCGTCAGCACGCCGGGCATCATCGCCAACCCGAACTGCTCCACCATCCAGATGGTGGTAGCCCTGAAGCCCATCCACGACCGGGCCCGAATCACGCGCATCGTGGTCTCCACCTACCAGGCCGTGTCCGGAACCGGACAGAAGGCGGTGATGGAACTCCAGGGGCAGATTAAAGACCTGTTGGCCGGTAAAGAACCTGAGATCAAGGTCTATCCCTACCAGATCGCTTACAACTGTCTGCCCCATATCGACGTCTTCCTGGATAACGACTACACCAAGGAAGAGATGAAGATGGTCCACGAGACCCGCAAGATCCTGGAAGACGATTCCATCCGGGTGGCGGCCACTACGGTGCGCGTGCCGGTCTACTATGGCCATTCGGAGGCGGTCCACGTGGAGACCGAAAGCAAAATCACCGCCCGGGAAGTCCGGGATTTGCTGCGCGAGGCCCCCGGCGTGGTGGTGGTGGACGATGTGGCGGCCAAGCAATACCCCATGCCCTTGATGGCGGCGGGGAAAGACGAGGTCTTCGTGGGCCGGATCCGGGAGGATATCTCCACGGACAAGGGCATCGTCCTGTGGGTCGTGGCCGACAATATCCGCAAAGGGGCAGCCACCAATGCCGTGCAGATCGCCGAAAAAGTTATCGAGCTTAAGAGCTGATTAGCCTTATTAAAACAAACTTGGAAAGACTATTTCACCGCAAAGACACAAAGAGCGCAAAGGGTATTTTCCTCCCATTGGCGAAAAAACCGCCAATGGAAACCGCCAGTCGGTTCGTGGGCTTTACCCCCGCAGGGGCTGGTCTCACGCGGGGTGGGATTTTCATAAAATCGGTATTTTTGATTTTATGAAAAATTAAAATTCTTTGCGTCCTTGGCGCCTTTGCGGTGAAAAAGCTTTTTGCCGCTGATGCGCATCATAGGGGGAAGCAGGAAAGGGTTTCGGCTCGGGGCCGTGAAGGGGCACCGGGTGCGCCCCACCCAGGACCGGGTCCGCGAAGCCCTGTTCAACATCCTCGAACAGGACGGTCCCTTTACCAACGTGGCCGACCTCTTCGCCGGCACCGGGGCCATGGGCCTGGAGGCCCTGAGCCGCTGGGGAGGGAAGGCCCTGTTCGTGGATGGGGACCCGGCGGCGCTTGCGACCCTGCGGGAGAACCTCCGGCGGTTGAAGCTGGAAGAATCCGGAAGGATCCTGCAGCGGGACCTGTCCCGGGGAACCGGTTTCCTCAACAAGATGGGCGCCCCTTTCGATCTGATCTTTATGGATCCGCCCTACGGCCGGGACTGGTGCCTCAAACTGGTCCCCGAGATACTGGCGGGTTCTTTGTTGACGGACCAGGGGCGGCTGGTGCTGGAGCATGATCAGGGCGACCCGGCCCCGGAGGGA
>JALOOY010000368.1 GCA_025454185.1 Thermodesulfobacteriota bacterium | reverse complement strand
GTCCACCGCTTTCAGGTCCCAAAATTTCTTTTTGACGTTTTTCAGGATTAACATCCGCGCTTCCTCAGCCGGTCTTAGCGGTCTTGAATTTTTGCCAGAGGTTGGCGACGGCGCCGGCCACCCCGGTGGGCAGGACCATAACCAGGACGATGAAGGTGCCGCCGATGACCAGCATCCAGTACTGGGTGTAGCTCATGGCGTAGAGTTTCAAATAGGTGAACAGGATGGCCCCGATGACCGGCCCTTCCAGGATCCCGAACCCCCCCAGCAGGACCATGTAGACCAGTTCGCCGGAAAAGACCCAATGGGAAAGCTCCGGAGTGACATGGCCGTTGATGAAGGACCAGAGGGCCCCGCCCAGACCGGTGAACATGCCGGAGATGGCGAAGGCGTAAAGCCGGTAGCGGCGGACCCGGATGCCGATGAGCTCGGCCCGGACCTCGTTGTCCCGCACGGACTGGAGGGCCTTGCCGAAGGGGGAACCCACGATCCCCTTCATGATCAGAAAGCTGGCGGCGAAGAGGATCAGCAGAAAATAGTAGTAGAAGCCATGGAGAAATTCCGGGCGCCGCATCCCCTCGAAATCGAATCCAAGAAAGACCGGAATGGGCACCCGCACGCCGTCCGACCCTCCGGTGAGGTCGTAGAGTTTGAAAAGGAGGGCAAAGAGAACCATGGACAGGGACATGGCCAGGATGGAGAAAAAGACCTTGGTGTGGCGCACGCAGAGAAACCCGAAAAGCAGGGCGATCAGCAGGGAAAAGAAAAGGGCGGCCGGGATCAGGATCTCCAGCCGGTATAAATCGGGGAAGTAGCGGGAGATCATGGCCACCGTATAGGCCCCGGCGGCGAAATAGGCCCCGTGGCCGAAGGAAAGCAGTCCGGTATAGCCGAGCAGCAGGTTGAAACCCAGCCCCACGATGGCGAAGGTCAGGCCGTATTCAAAGAGCATGAGGTTGTGCAGGGACAGCACCCGGGGGGCCAGGAGCAGGACAATGAAAAGGAGGGCATAAACGATCCAGTTCCGACGGGAGGTCATGAGGTTCCGTGCTCCTTGTTAACGGCCGAAGAGTCCTTCGGGTTTGATGACCAGGATGATGCCGGCGATCAGAAACAGCAGCGGCAGTTCGATTTCCGGAAACAGGGCAATGCCGAAGGAGCGGGTCAGGCCCACGATCAAGGCCCCGACCAGCGCCCCGGTGAGGCTGCCCAGACCGCCGATGACCACCACGATAAAGGAGAGGATCAGGGGCTCCATGCCGATGCCCAGCAGGGCCGGGGTGGTGGGCACCACTAAAGCACCGGCCAGGCCGGCTATGGCCGAGCCCAGTACGAAGGCCAGGTTGCTGATGCGCGACACGGGCAGACCCAGGCCGATGGCCATTTCCCGGTCCAGGGAGATGGCCCGCATCATGATCCCCAGTCTGGTCCGGGTCATGAAGAGCCAGATCGAAATCCCGGTCACCAGGGTCACGGCCATGACCAGAAGAAAGTACACCGGATAGACGTGGCCGGCGATGGCAACGTTGCCCAGCAGGTCGAAGGGCGCCGAGGCGTAGTAGGCCTGGCCGCCCCAGACCATCTTGATCAGGTCCTCCAGCAGCAGCAGGACCCCGAAGGTCAGCAGCAACTGGTACTCCAGGGCCCGAGTGTACATGGCCCGGATCAGCGAGCGCTCCAGGACCCAGCCGACGATCCCGGCCAGGACCAGGCCTCCGGCCAGGCCGGTGACGATCAGCAGGGCCGGGGTCTGGGTCCCCAGGCCGATGATCAGCCAGGCGGCCATGTAGGCGCCGATGGCGTACAGGCCGCCGTGGGCCAGATTCAAGACGCCCATGACCCCCAGGATGATGTTCAGGCCTAAAGAGATCAGAAAGAGCAGGGCGGCAAAATACAGACTGTTGAGCAAATAGACGACCCACATACCGAGCGATCCTTATGGGAAAGGGTAAAGACCGGGTTAAATTCGAATATCGAAATCCGAAATCCGAAACAAGGTTCAAAATCTAAAAACCGAATGATCAAAACGAAGGCCGCTGTTTTGAGTTTTGAATTTTGGTCATTTGAATTTGTTTCGAATTTCGAATTTCGGATTTCGAGTTTGACTTCTGAAAGACTCCGCTACCTTCCTTTAGGCTTTCCAGCTATTGATCCAGTCCACGGTCCGGGTGCCCACCGGGGCGATGACGTCCTTGGCCGGGAAGACCTCCAGGCGTTTGGGATCCAGGATCGGGAAGGGATACTGGGGCGTCATCTTGGTGATGCCCACCAGCACGTCTTCGATGGCGTTGTGGTCTTCCCGGAAAGTCAGGGTCCCGGAAGGGGTCGGGAAGGACAGGCCGTTCATGGCCTTGGCGATTTCATCGGCACTGGGCCAGCCCCCGGCCGTCTTGGCCGCCTTTTCCACGGCGTTCTTATAGGAGTAGATGGCCTGATAGGCATGGTAACAGGGATAGGTGGGGTACTTGCCGTAGCGCTTTTTGTATTCGGCCACGAACCATTTGTTGAGGGGATTCTTGTCCTGGGGCGGATAGAGGAAGTAATGGGTCCCGGCACAGCAGACGAACTGCTCTTCCGGGAAGTCCTTGCCGATTTCCTGGGGATAGGGTTCGCCCCGGGACCAGGCGGTCTTGATATTCTTGAAGAGCCCCATGCCCATGGCCTGTTTGGTGAAGGTCACCGCGTCTCCGCCCCAGAGGGAGGTGTGGATCACCTCCGGCGCGGCGCCCATGAGGGCGCTGATGTGGGCCGTAAAGTCGGTGTTGCCCAGGGGGGGCCAGACGGTCTTGACCACTTCCACACCGGGGACCAGCTTTTTCATGGCCGCCTCGAAGATCTCCCAACTGTCCCGCCCCCAGGCGTAGTCCTGGTTGATGCCGGCGATCTTCTTGACTTTGGGCATGTGCTTTTTGATCATGCGGGCCAGGCCGATGTTGTCGATGCCGAGGTGGGCGCTGGTGCGGAAGCCCAACTGGAACTTGGGCACCTTGTACGGGGAACTCTTGCCTTCCATCAATTCGTGGGTGCCGCAGTCGTAGGCGTAGATCAGCCCGCCCAGTTCGTCGGCCAGGGGCAGCACGGCCAGGCAGGAGGCCGAGGAGACATAGCCCAGAATCACGTCCACCTTGTCTTCCATGATCAACTTGCGGGCCAGCTTGACCTGGGCGTCCACGCCGCCGGCCTCGTCCTTGCTCTGGAGATCGATCTTGCGGCCCAGGATCCCGCCTTCGGCGTTGATCTTTTCGGCCAGCATCTTATAGGCATTGTCCCCCGGGATGCCGAAGGGTGCGGCGCGGCGCCGGTGAGGAAGCTGACTGCCGCCATCTTGATCGGGGTGGTAGGGATGGGCTTCTTGGCCTGGGCGAAGGCCGGCAGGTTGATCCCGGTGGTCCCGGCCGCCGCGGCGCCGATCCCGATGGTCTTTAGAAAATTTCTTCGTGAAACATCGTTTCCCATGATTTCCTCCCTCTGCAGTTTATTTTTGCAATCTTCAAGATATTACTACATCCCCCTGGAAATTCCAAAGTTTTTGAAGTAATGGTGCCGGGCGCCGGGACGGCCCTGCCCCTACCATTCCGGGGCGCGAGTCACCTCCTTTCCTTGGCGGTCTCCCTAATAACGGCGGGGTTGGCGATTTCCAGTTTTTCCCGAACCGTTTCCCGGAGCAGGACCAGGACGTCCTGATGCCAGGGGCCGCTGTCGGCTGCTCCGGACCGGATCCGGCGGCAGAGTTCCCGGTTGAGCCGGACAACCTCCTCGCGCAGGCCTGCGGCGGAACCCTGGCCCGGCGGTTCCGGCTCCCCCAGCAGACAGCGCAGTTCCCGGGCCTCCCGCCGCATTTGGGTCTCTTCCAGGACGTTCTCCCGACCGATGATGCGCAGCAGGTTGGCCGCTACCCGGGTGTGGAAACGCAGGGGTTCCTCCAGGACCGGTACCAGGTCGGACTCCAGAAAGCGGACGATCCCTTGAAGCAATTCTTCCCGACCGGGCCGATCCTGCATTCAATACTCCTCGATCAGGTCCAGCAGCTCGAGTTCCACCTCGGCCGTCCGGCGTCCCAGACTGGCCAGTTCGATGCTGCGGCTTTCACCCCTCAAAAAGGGCAGGGCTTGCAGCACGGTGATGATCCCCCATTTCAAGTTGCCGAAGACTTCCCAATAATGAAGGCTTTCGGCATCGAGGGGGGCCCCGCCGGCTGCCGCATAGGCCTCATAAAAAACGGCCCGTTCAGCGATGCCCCCGATGGGCTTAGCCCGCTGACCGAAGCGCCAGGCCTGAACACTGATATAGCCCACATCCTCCAGGGGGTCTCCCACATGGGCCAGCTCCCAGTCGAGAATGGCACGGAGGCCGGTTTCGTCAAAAATGACGTTGCCCAACCGATAATCGCCGTGCACCAGGACCGGTTTCCGCGCCGGCGGCTCATGTCCCCGCAACCAGCGGATGGCCAGCTCCAGGGCCGGATGGGGATCGGGGGCCAGCCGCTCCAGAAGGTCTTCGTAGAAGGACAGCTCGCCCGCCGCCGGAGAAGCGCCGGGGAAATGCCGGGGCAGGCTATCCCAATGTGGGCCGCTTCCGGAGAGTCCGTGGATCCGGGCCAGGGAACTCCCCAGTTGCTCGGGCAGGAGGCGCCGCGCCCGGGCATAACGATCGTCCCGCTGCAGCCGCCGGACCAGCGTTTCGCCCGGAATTCGTTCCATGACGGCAAAGGGGCTACCCCGGTCGTCTG